>JAHFUH010000663.1 GCA_023265215.1 Acidobacteriota bacterium | reverse complement strand
TTATGATGGATACACGAATCATAGGTTTGGGCAATTCCATACTTCGGGATGACGGAGTGGGAATTCACGCTGCGCGCGAGATAGGCCGTCGGCTTTCTGCCGCCGGTCTCGAATCAATTGTGGATATTGTGGAGACTGAAGTCGCCGGCTTTGCGCTCATGGAGTTGATGAGCGGCTGGAAGCGGGTCATCCTTTTGGATTGCATCCTATTCGACGGGGTGGAACCCGGTGCAGTTGTCCGGATTAATCCTGACGATCTTCACACTTCCCTGCGGCTGCGTTCAGTCCACGAAATAGATTTGCCAACCACACTTGAACTGGGCCGCCGCTTGGGATTGTCCATGCCTGACCGGCTTGTAATTTTTGGGGTTCAGGCGCAGGATGCATTTACGTTTGGCGAAACCATGACCGAAGCCGCTGAACGCGGCCTTGAAAAAGCCGTAGACCTCGTGCTCGAGGAAATCGAAAATTTGAAATTAGCTTCGTGAGTTCCTCCTCAAAGCAAGACAGAATACTGTCGTCTTTTCAATCGTGGATTTCTGGCGGCGGAAAATTCCAGGATGGACTTCAATTATGGGTGCCCAAGACAGGATCGCCAAGTCCAGCATAAAGGTGAAGCTCACCAAGAGCTTCTCTATCGCCATCCTGATCCCTTCCCTTGTTGCAGCGGCCGTCGGCGTTCTGATGATCCGGGAACAAATTTATGAACAAGCCCAGGCTCAGGTAACGTCGGATCTCGAATCAGCCAAAGAAATCTATCAGAATTATCTCGAGCGCCTCAAGGACTCCCTTCGAATTCACGCAACCCGAATGATTGTTTACGGGGCGCTGGAAAAGAATGATCCCGGAGGTGCTTTCCCCCGTGAAATGGAGCGGATTCGAAAGGCCGAGAAGCTGGATGTCCTGACCTTAACGGACACTTCGGGAAACGTTTTTTACCGAACATGCAATCCCATTTTTCGAGGCGATTCTCAGACACGGGACCCGTTCGTCAAATACGTTCTGCAAAACAAGGAGCCCGTTTCCAGCACGGATATTGTCGCTCCTGAAGAGTTGCTCAAGGAGTCACGAGGGCTGGCGGACAAGGCCTCTATGGAGATCAAATTCACCCCAAAGGCTGGACCTCCCAGCCGAACGCATCTCGATTCCGGGATGATGCTGAAAGGCGCGGCACCTGTTTTTACAGCGGACAACAGGTTTGTCGGCGTCCTTATGGGCGGCGTGCTCCTCAACCGGAATTACGATATCGTCGACAAAATCCGCAAGACTGTATTTAAACTCGAATCCTACGAGGGCCAGCAGGTTGGAACAGCCACGATTTTTCAGGATGATGTCCGCATTTCGACAAACGTTCAAAACGAAGAAGGAGACCGCGCAATACAAACCAGGGTGTCCGCCGAGGTTGCGCAAGCGGTTTTGAAAGGCGGCAATACGTGGCGCAGCAGGGCTTTTGTCGTCAATGACTGGTACATAGCCGCCTACGAGCCGGTTCGGAATCTGGTTGGAGACACTATCGGGATGCTTTACGTCGGATCATTGGAGCGGCCGTACCAGGATATGCTCTGGAAAAACCTGTACGTATTCCTCGGAATTATTCTGCTCGCAGTGGCGTCAATCAGCGTGGTGGCAATAAGGGTGGCAAACCATATCTCCCAGCCAATCCGAGCTATGGCCGACGCGGCAAAAAAAATATCCGAGGGAGACTACTCCCAAAAAGTGGAAGTGTCCTCCGAAACCGAGATCGGGTTCCTGGCTAACAACTTCAACAGCATGGTGTCGGAGCTGGCGCGAGCGCATCAGGAGCTGCGGGACTGGGGTGAGACGCTTGAACGCAAGGTAGAACAAAGGACCGCAGAGCTGAAGGCTATGCAGGCCCATTTGATTCAATCGGAGAAGCTGGCGGGAGTTGGCAAGCTCGCGGCAGGAGTGGCCCATGAAATCAATAACCCGCTGACCTGCGTCCTCACAAACAGCAGCCTTATGCTGTCGGACCTGCCGCCAAACCATCCGCAGCGCGAGGACCTTCAGACTATTGTCGACGAAACACTGCGCTGCCGAAAAATTGTTAAAGGGCTCCTGGATTTCGCACGGCAGACCAAGCCTCAAAAGCAGCCGCTGGACCTCAACAAGGTTGCGGAGGATGTGATTTTGCTCGTCAAGAATCAGGCATCATTTCAAAGCATTGCCATTCGAACCGAGTTGGACTCGAAATTGCCGGCGGTGCTTGCCGATGCCGATCAGATGCGCCAGGTCGTTCTTAACATCATTCTGAATGCCGCAGACGCAATGTCTCAAGGCGGGTCGCTCAGCATCCGCTCCTGTTACGATTCAAAAACAAAAGAAGCCATGCTGAAAATATCCGACACAGGTCCGGGAATACCTGAAGAGATCCAGAACAAGCTGTTTGAGCCTTTTTTCACCACGAAGAAAACCGGAACCGGATTAGGCTTAGCCATTGCCTATGGGATCATGGAAAGACATAAAGGAAAGCTCAAAGTGGAAAGCTCCCCTGGCCGTGGCACGACTGTATCGGTGATCCTTTCCACGGAAGTTAAAACAGCTGATGACTAGCATGGATTCCCCCAGAGCATTGATCGTTGATGACGAACCCACCATTTGCCGGTCCTGCGAGAAGATCCTGTCGCGGGAGGGCTATCTGGTAAAGGTTGCCTATTCCGGAAAACAGGCAATAACCCTGCTCGAACAGGAACCTTTCGACATTCTTTTTACAGATCTCAAAATGGCGGAGATGGGGGGAATGGAACTGCTGGAAACGCTCCGGTCGCATTTCCCCGACCTGGTGCCCATCGTGATCACGGGGTACGCAACCATCGCATCCGCCGTGGAAACGATGAAGCTGGGCGCCTTCGATTATCTTCCGAAGCCGTTTACGCCCGAGGAAATGGCAGCCATTGCGAAGAAGGCCTGGGAAAAAAGACAGAACCTGATCGAAACGCGGGCGATCGCCCAGGGAGAGACGCTTCCATCCTTCTGCGGCATTGTCGGGAAAGGCCCCAGGATTCAGGAAGTATTCCGGATGATTCGCAAAGTCGCCCCCACCCCCAGCACTGTCCTGATCGTAGGAGAAACCGGAACGGGAAAGGAGCTTGTCGCTCGGGCCATTCATGTTTCGAGCCCGCGGAAAAGCCACCGGTTCTGCGCAGTAGATTGCGGCACCCTGTCTGTCGAGCTTCTCGAAAGCGAACTGTTCGGCCATGTCAAAGGCTCTTTTACCGGAGCAGTTTCAAACAAGCAGGGCATTCTTGAAGCAGCGGATCAAGGCACGGTGTTTTTGGACGAAATCTGCAACATTAACC
>JAHFUH010000662.1 GCA_023265215.1 Acidobacteriota bacterium | reverse complement strand
GATCTGAATCGGGAGATGATACTGTTGCGGGATATCGAAGGCCTCGCGCTGGAAGAAATAGCCTCGATGCTGAATGTGCCGCTTGGGACGGTCAAGTCCCGATCCAACCGGGCGAGGATCGAGTTGGCACAGAAGCTGTCACTGCTCCGAGGAGAACTGTCCGAGGGATCTGCGGGAGTGGAGCCATGAACTGTGTACGCTTTGCGGACATTCTGGCGGATTTTCTGGAAAACACCCTGTCTGCGGAGGATCTGGCCGCCGCGCTCGATCATGTTGAGCGATGCTCAGAGTGTCGCAACCTTCTTGAGATTGCCCGGGGTGGTGTCGATATTCTCCCGGCCCATGTGAGGAAGGATTTCAGCAATTCCGTGCTCGCCCGTACCAGCGGCTCTGCGTGTTCGCGTGTCGAAACTGCTCTCTGGGCGTTCGTTGAAAGAGGGTTGGTTTCGGACGAGGCGGATCTGATTGCCATGCACCTGGAGCACTGCCCGGCCTGCAGTTCTATGGCTGCGGCAACGGCACTGCTTCAGGAAATGCTTCCGGCGATGGCTCTCGTCGACCCCGGCGAATCGTTCACGGAGTCTGTGCTCGGGTTTACCCGCGCGCTGCCCCGGTTTCGGCCCCCATTGAAAGCACGTTTTCAAACATGGTGGCAGGGCATGGTGCAGCGACCGCTGTTTTCGCTCGAAGCTGCTTACGTTGCCACGCTGTTTATGTTTTTTATCTTCAGCCCGGTGCTTCCGTTTCGCGGAATGGCGATTCAAAAAATACCGGCCATCTGGGTGCATGCGAAGGAGCCTGCCTCCAGCCGGATTCATTATCTGGCTTCCACCGTTTCGCGCGGCGGTTCGGAATTCACAGGTTCATTTAGCGAAATTCTGGAATCAACAGGACGAAGCATGAATTCCATGTTGGACCGGAGCGTTCAAGCTGCCGAAGGCTGGCAAAAGGAAAGCAAGGCCGATCTGAGTGTGTTCTGGCAGAGCTTGTCGAAGTCCATAAAGAAAAAATAACTATTACGCTTTGCCGCGAAGTTCACGCATTGCGTGAACTTTTTTTACCGGCCGCTCCGAACCTTTTTAGTCTCCGGTGCGTTCCACTGGATGGGAGCAAAGCAATTATGCAAGTCGACACAATGATCACATCAGGAGGTCACATGGAAAACCAAAATGAAGTTCCGCACGAACCGGGACGCGTTCCGAAGCAGCCGTTGTATCCCCCGATGGGAATGCCTCAGACAGAGTTTCTGCGGCAGGACCCTCGGTACAAATCGCCCGTTCTTGCCACGCTGATGTCTGTGATTCCGGGCCTGGGACAGATCTATGTTGGCTTTTACCAGCAGGGTTTTATAAACATCATCGTTATCGCGGGGCTGATTACCCTGCTCGCGCACGATGGGGTGAGTGACAGCGCAAAGCCGTTTCTGGCGATCTTTATGGTTTTTTACTGGTTCTACAATCTGGTAGATGCCTTTCGCAGATCGACGTTCTACAATCAGGCGCTGCTTGGCCTTGGCGCGCTGGAATTGCCGGAGGGTGAGAAACTGCCGGGATCGCACGGGTCCCTGTTGGGCGGCGTCGCCCTGATTATCGCGGGAGTCATTGCGCTGTCATACACCTTGTTTAATATTCCGATGGAATGGCTGGGGCACTGGTGGCCGCTGGCGTTAATATTGATGGGCGCGTACCTGATGTATAAGGCGATTGTATCGCGGAGCAAAAAATAGGATCGTCTACTTTTATCAATCCGGGATTCGACACGATCTGCAGCCTATTCCGAATCCCGGATGCCTAAACCCAAATCACGCGAACAGGAAACAAAGGCGCCAGAAGCCCCGCACGATGTAGGCACGGTCATTTGGGAATGTGTAAATGCCAGGCAAACAGTTTGCGCTCGTTCCGGTTCCGATCGTGAGCTGGCATCCTCAGCAGTGGCGCGCTGGGTACCGATACTGTCAAAGACAATCCTGCTTCTCAGGTCCCAAACGCCATGCAGCGATTTATCGATCTTCCTCACGTTGCACTGGATCTTCAATATATTCCCACTCGAAATAAACCAAACCGGCAAATCCAGATAGTCAAAACTATTTGGTAAATCGGAGTCGTTCCCGATGTCTGCGTTGTTTTGTTTAGGGGCGAAAACAGGTAAACGTGGGGGATGCCCCCGATTTTGCCGGGTGTTTATGAATGTATCGTAGCCCCGATTTATCCCAAATGGTAGTATGTCCGAATACGACATCGGGCCACGGAATGCATGGTAATGTAGTCCTGAATGAGGGGATTGAAAAGTAGATGACCAATGTAGAGAGGATCGATGAGGCCGTCTCCGCTCATACCCACTGGTTTATCAAGCTGAGAGTTGCAATCATTGAGGGCAGCAGCCAATTCAAGCCTGAAATTGTCAGAACCGATACCAACTGCGACTTCGGCAATTGGCTTTACGGGGACTTTCCCCGAGAAGTGGCAGGTTCTCATTTGCTCGCGGAAATCAGAGCTCTACACTCCGAATTCCATAAGGAAGCGGCGCACATTCTCGAGCTCGCGATTGCGGGAAAAAAGGATGAAGCTCTGTCTCTGCTCGACGATGATTCCAAAATCCGAAAATGCTCGGCGGACCTGTTAAACAGATTGTCTATCTTGAAATCAAGCTGCTGAAGGTCCGGCAGACCATGCTTGCCTGAGCTATGTGATCATTTGAGATTTGCAACTACTGCATTCCCGTATTTCGAATAATTTTGATTCAATTTTCCTTGAAGTAATGTATCTTCGACGAATTAGAGGAAAACCTAAGTTACTTGGTCCGGACGGATTCCTGGATTCATTTTGCCCGTTTACGCCTGCATTATTGCCGGGATATAGCGCAGATCCTGTTTGATTATCAAAAATACAGGGTGGATTTCGACAATCCATCGGAGAATCCGGCAGGTTGGATATTTTCTGGGAGACAATCAAATGATGAATACACCGATGCACCGATTCAAGTACACCAAAATCACCAGTGATCAGATCGACAAGAAACTCGCCGCGACGGCGCCGGGCCCGAAGTGCGTATCTGAATTATCGGGTGTTCTTGCCGGCAAGTCGCTCAAGATTGTGGCCGACAACGGTCCCGTTCTGAACTACTCCTTCAAGAGCAAGGATAGGTTGACGCTTGCCGAGGACAGCGGCGCTGCCGTGGATGCTGCCTACAGCGCACTGACGCTGAAGCAAGTGGTCTTTTTCTCGCACATGCTGCCCAAGACGCGGAAGGGCTATAACGTCTTCATTGATCTCCAAACCAATCTCGCTACGGTTTTTGAAGTGTGGTTCTGCGGAGGCA
>JAHFUH010000661.1 GCA_023265215.1 Acidobacteriota bacterium | reverse complement strand
CTGATCTATAGAGTGCGCCGCCGTACGAATGCTTCCAGGCAGATCCGCGATGTGCTGGATCGTCACGCAGGAGAATCCGGAATCATTTATTGCATCCGGCGAGCGGACGTCGATGCAATGGCCCAGGCACTGACTGGACAGGGCTATCGAGTCGCACCGTATCATGCCGGCATGGCGGATGAGGAAAGAAAAAAAAGCCAGAACGCCTTTATCAACGAAGAAGTGGATATCATCGTGGCCACCGTAGCCTTCGGTATGGGAATCGATAAATCCAATGTTCGATATGTCATCCACGCCGCAATGCCCAAATCGCCCGAACACTATCAGCAGGAAAGCGGACGCGCAGGGCGCGACGGGCTGGAAGCCGAATGCCTTCTCTTCTACTCCGGATCCGACTATTTGATCTGGAAACGAATCCTCGAAGATTCCGAACCTCAGATGCTGGAAATGGGCACGACAAAGCTGGGGCAGATGTACCGATATTGCAGCGGTGTCTCCTGCCGTCATCGGGCAATCCTCAGCTACTTTGACCAGAATCTGGATAAGGAGAATTGCGAAGCATGCGATATTTGTCTTTCTGAAGTGGAGGGAGTCCCTGATGCCTTGGTGGTAGCGCAAAAAATCCTATCCAGCATAATCCGCCAGGGAGAACGCTTCGGCGCGGATTATACGGCAGGTGTGTTGATCGGTTCCCAGGAAGACCGGATCCTCGCGAATAAACATGACAGGCTGAGCACCTACGGCCTGATGAAGGATTCAACCCGCTCCGCTGTAAGAGACTGGATCGAACAACTTGCGGAGCAGGAGTGTATTGAGAGGATTGGGGAATATGGCGTGCTGAAACTCACAGAAAAAGGCCGCCTTATGCTGAAAGGGAAAGAGCAGCCGCTGCTGCTTGAACCGGCGAAGAAAAAACCCGCCCCGAAGCCTGTCGCTGCAAAGGATTCCTGGGATGGCGTGGATCGAGAACTATACGAGGAACTGCGCAAACTGCGTCGCGAACTCGCTCGGGAAAAAGCCGTGCCGGCTTATATAATATTTGGCGATGTCACGCTGCGCGATCTGGCCAGGAAAACCCCTTCCACTCCCGGCGCCTTGCTTCTTGTTTCCGGCATCGGAATGAAAAAGCTTGAACAGTACGGGGAACAAATACTCGAGACAATACGGAAACATTCCATCAAGAAGCAGCAATGAAAATTACGCCGGCGATCAATTTTAAGCGCGTTCGAAGAATGGAATCGATTGAATTAGGGGCACAATTGGGGTCTGGGAAGTAAATTAGCTTTTGCGGCGATTTCCGGCACCATGTGCTCCCACTCGATGGCCATGAGGTGAACGCCGGAGACGCCTTTCATTTCCCTGAACTCAGCGATCTGTTCGCAGGCAATCTGGATTCCTTCGTTCGCAACCTTCTCCCTGGGTACGCCATCGAGACGCCGCAGTATCTCATCCGGCACATCCATTCCCGGCACATCCTTTTGCATGTGCCGGGCCATGCCGACGCTTTTCAGGGGCGTCACGCCGGCGAGAAGAAACACATTCTCGAATAAGCCCATATCCAGGGCGCGATGAACAAACTCACGGAATTTCGTCATGTTGAAGATGCACTGGGTCTGGATGAAATCTGCGCCCGCCTGAACCTTCTTGGCCAGGCGGCGAACCCTGAACTCGAATGGGTCCGCAAAGGGATTGGCGGCAGCGCCGATGAACATCCTTGGAGGCTCATCAATCGCATCCCCGGAGGCGAACTTTCCCTCATCCCGCATCGTCTTGACCACGTGAATGAGCTGCATAGAGTCAATATCGAATACTCCCTTGGCCTCGGGATGATCGCCAAAATCCTGATGATCCCCCGACAAACACACGATATTCCGGATGCCGTTGGCATAGGCAGCAAGGATGTCGCTTTGCATCGCCAGCCGGTTGCGATCGCGGCAAACCATCTGGTAGTTCGGCTCCAGGCCTTCCTGGATGGCGATGATGGAAGCTCCCCAACTCGACATCCGAACCATGGCGGTCTGGTTGTCGGTGATATTGACGGCATCGACTATGCCTTTCAGATACCCGGCTTTTTCACGGATCTTCGTGGAATTTGCTCCACGAGGCGGACCCAGTTCGCCTGTAAATGCAAAGTACCCCGCCCTGAGTATTTGTTCCAGGTTGCTTCCCGACTTCATCATTATCGTTCTGCTGAGGATAAGGTCCGTAAGAATTTACGATTGAAATTCCTCACTGCGATTTTCCATTCGTAAATCGTAAATCATTTACCCGCCCGCTACCAGCATCAGGATGGTTACCCGGTCGCCATCCCGCAGCGGCCGATCCATCTCATTTTGACGAATCCAATCCTGCCGGTTGATTGCGACTCCCAAGTGCATATCCAGGTTCCCGCCTTCATCGAGCAGGAATTTCTGAACGTCACTCCCATATTTTCCCGCCACTTCACGAACCAGGTCGTTAACTGTAGTCCCTGAGAAATCCAGGACAATGGTCTTGCTGCCGACCTTCTTCACGATGTTGGGCAGGCTGAGGAAATCGACGGTAATCTTCATCGCCGTTAGGCCACCAATGAAGAAGTCCTACTATCTGCGCCTCGGAGACGCTTGGCCGCCTCTCTTCCTTTTTGGAGGCTTACGTCCCCGGCGTCGACCAGGTTAACCGCTTTGGTATCACAAAAACGAACACACTGGGGGTCGCCATCACAGAGATCGCATTTGATCACCTTGCGGTCGGTGGCGACAAAATGCATTGCACCGAAGGGGCACACCGAAACGCAGGTGCGGCAGCCGATGCATTTATCGTAATCTAACTCCACGCGCCCCATGTCCATATTCCGGGAGAGGGCTTTCGCCGGGCAAGCGATCGCGCAGGGAGCATCCTCGCATTGCTGGCAGGACATAGGAACATAGATTCCCTCAGCTTCCCACTTAATTACGCGGATGCGGCTGCGGGTGGGATTGGATACATGGTCGTGTTTCACGGCGCAGACGAGTTCGCACAGCCTGCACCCGGTGCACTTATTGTGATCCGTCTTTAAAACTTTGTTTGTATTGTGCATGGGCAATCTCCTTGAGCTCTCACGGATTACAGCAAGTGAGAGGGCTCGTTCTCCAGGCCGAGCTTTTTCAGGGTTTCAGGTTTCGGGACGCCGTTTTCATCGAGGCCCTTGTGGGCGTAGAACTCGTCGACCATCTTGATAAACTTCTTTTTGTCGATCTTTCTCCCCACGACGCCGGGCGCACCCCGCCGTAACGGCTCATCAAAGTACCGGTGATTGAGCATTTCCCCTTTCTTCAAGTCGTAGCGGGTCATGCCCTCGCG
>JAHFUH010000660.1 GCA_023265215.1 Acidobacteriota bacterium | reverse complement strand
TAGGCCCGGGCCAATTCTACCGGCGTCAGATCTGGCACCCGGGCCAAATCTGCCCGGAGGGAGCTTGCCTTGAGGAAATCCACCAGGAGGAAATTTGGGTTGAGGAACTCTGCTTTGATCAGAGGAAGATAGTCGTTGCCTGGCCGCTAAGTTTATAACATCCGCTGAGCTGAGATCCTGAATTTCGATAGCATTGCTGTCTGAACCTTTTCTATAGGCAAGGATCTCAACCTTATCGCCCTTATATCCTTGAATTTTGATATTGCCCACAACAGTATCGATAAAGATTTTTCCGTTGGGAGGAATGGAATAGCTGTGCCGAAAGTCCTGCGCTGATCCAATTCGTAGACAGCAAGCTATGCATGCAAACCAGATAAGGCGCTCAGGCTTCATTTCGGCAGTCCTTTTGTCAATGCTTTCGGCAGTTCCCACAGGACCGATGAGAGTTTTGTGCAGAAAAAGGACAAGCAGGCGGGAAATGATAAAGCTTTGACGGTGTAGTTTCCGTGCATGAAGCTAGATTTTTCCACAGCTCCCGCAAGACTACAATAGATAATTTTGGACCGGCTGGATTAGGATATTCGTTTCGGGTACAGCGACAGCCAGGAATCCAGGTGCGAGTGCGGAGGAGCCACAATCGTTTCATTGCGGTCCGGCCCGGTTGAAACAACAGAAATCTCAGCGCCCACCAGGTCCGATAGCCGCTTCAGATAGTCCTGGGCAAGTCCCGGCAACTGCTCGTAATTCTGCACTCCCGCGGTTTTCTGATTCCACCCCTTCACAGTCAGATATTCGGGCTGGCATTGCCCGAGGACACGGATTTCAGGTGGAAAAGACTGCAGCAGTTTCCACTTGTACCGGTACCCTACGCAGATCTTGATTTCCTCCAGGGCATCCAGCACATCGAGCTTGGTAATAACCAGTGAATCAAGGCTGTTGATCAGCCGCGAATACCGAACCACAACGGCGTCGAACCACCCGCACCGCCGGGGTCTTCCGGTCGAAGCGCCATATTCCTGGCCTCTCTGGCGGATATTCTCGCCCGTTTCATCGAGAATCTCGGTGGGGAATGCCCCTTCTCCGACTCTTGTCGCGTACGCCTTGGAAATTCCAATCACACCGTCAATCCGAGTTGGTCCCACCCCAGTGCCGGTACATGCGCCGCCGGCGGTGGCATTGGATGCCGTTACATAAGGATAGGTGCCATGATCCACATCAAGAAGCGTGCCTTGGGCACCTTCAAACAGGACACTCTTGCCCTCATCAATATTCCTGTTCAGAATTTCGGCAGTATCGGCGAAGTACTCCGAGAGTTCCTCTCCCAGGCGTTGCGCGTTTTCGAAAATTTGATCAATATCCACATGAATCTCGGGCGTTGTTGATTGCTTCGCCTTGATGTTCTCCTCCAAAAGCCGCCTCAGTGCCGGTGGATTCGTCAGGTCGCAAATCCGCACTCCCCGGCGCCCCATCTTATCCTCGTATGCCGGTCCAATCCCGCGATTGGTAGTGCCGATGCGCTCTTCGCCTCTCCGCGCCTCTTCCCCCTGTTCCACCAGCCTGTGATACTCCAGAATCACGTGTGCCCGATAGCTGACGTAAAACCGCCCTTTGCACGTAATCCCGGCAGCAGCCAGACCTTCAATCTCTTTTTTCAAAGCTATGGGATCTACAACCACCCCATTGCCAATGACACAAATTTTCTTAGGATGAAGTATGCCGGCTGGAAGCAAGTGAAGAACATACTTCCGGCCATTTATAATGACCGTATGGCCGGCATTGTGCCCGCCCTGATAGCGGGCTACAATATCGAAATGGCCGGTCAGTAAATCAACAATCTTACCTTTACCTTCGTCGCCCCATTGAGCGCCGACGACAACTAAATTGGCCATTGGAAAGGTCCTGTTGGAATTGCGCAGTTACGCTATCCGAAAACAACGCAAAAGATGTGTGCACTTAAATGGACGCCCCTTACAGGTGGTTATCCATCATCTTGGAGATTGTGCCTTTAGTGGTGTTTCCGACAATCTGCTCTTTGACGACACCGTCCTTAAAAAGCAACAGGGTTGGGATCCCCTTTATGCTGTATTTTCCCGATGTCACGGTGTTTTCATCCACGTTCAACTTCACTACTTTCGCCTTGCCGTCATATGCCTCGGCAATGGCTTCAACAACCGGCGCCAGCATACGGCAGGGCGCACACCAGGCAGCCCAGAAATCGACCAGAACTGGCACCGGAGAATTCAGGACTTCCGTTTCGAAATTCTGATCCCCAACCTCTGAAACCTTTCCGCTCATCTTAAAATTCTCCCACGTTTGTTGAAGACTATCGCCCGCCCAGCTAAAATAGAAAGTCATTATGGGAGCGCACTCACGGCTTGTCAAGCCCAATGAACCGATGCTGAAAAAGCGTTTTGGGCAGCATTTTCTAAGAGATAGAGGAGTTATAGATCGGATTGTACGTTGGATAAATCCGGGCCCCGGCGATCTTTTTCTGGAGATAGGGGCCGGCGACGGCGCTCTATCCACGCAATTGGCGCCCTTGTCCGCTCAACTGCTTGCGGTTGAAATGGATGTCGACTGCATCCCGATTCTCGAAAACAAACTGTCGCCTCACAAATCAGCCGTCGTAATCGCAGCCGACTTTCTCCGGCTGAATCTGGCAGATCTGCTTTCAGGATATACACAAGCAGACTGGGCGCTGAGGATTGCAGGAAATCTTCCCTATAATATCGGGACTGCCATCCTCGATATTTTGCTTCACGCGAGCCTGCCCATCGAAGATATGCATTTCATGCTTCAACTGGAAGTGGTTCAGCGCATCACGGCAGCACCCGGATCCCGCGACTACGGCTATTTATCTGTGGACTGCCAACATCATTGTTTAGTTCGGATGGGGTTCAAAGTACCGCCGGCCTGTTTTGTTCCCCGACCCAAGGTAAGCTCCGCCACAATTTCCTTCCGACCGAAACACCCGGAGAAAGTTCATGCTGAATTTGAGCGGCACTTTGAGGCAATTGCCAAAGCGGCGTTCAGCCATCGACGAAAGACGCTGGCTAATTCTCTCGGGAGAAATCCGGTGTATGGAAAAATATCAGAGGAGCTCCTGGCACAAGCCGGAATCGACGGATCCAGGCGCGCCGAAGAGCTTTCGGTGCCGGAGTACGAGCACCTCGCGGAGATGTATCTGAAACATTTTGAGGAGCCTGAAGCCGGAAGCCAAAAGCCGGAATTTTAATCAGTGTTCCGGCTTCCGGCTCCTGGCTTCCGGCTTCTATGTTATACTTCGCACTTAAATCCGGGAAAATACAACGTGACAGACAATCA
>JAHFUH010000659.1 GCA_023265215.1 Acidobacteriota bacterium | reverse complement strand
TGCGTTTTGTTGAAGACATGGACCTTCTCGAAATAGCAGCTGCAACCGGCATGACGGAAGGAACCGTTAAGATTCACATCTTCCGGGCGATTCATGCAATCCGGGAGAGACTTGGGAGTTGGAGATGAGGGCGCATTTATCTTCGGAACAAATTTCAGAATGGCTGGCCTATGACTGCGCTCCGGATGTGGATCAGCACATTCGACAGTGCGCACAATGTGCGGTGGAAACCAAACGCCTTAAAAATCTTCTTGGGGTGTTTCGTTCTTCGGCAATTGCATGGAGTGCACTCCACAAAGATGCCGAAGCCCCCAATCGATGGAAGCCGCCGGAGCAGCGGCGAGGATTTTTCATCGGCGTTCCGCGCTGGAAATTAGCAGCCGCAATGCTGGCTATCGTGCTGTTTGCTTCGGTCTATAAAAATCTCAGCGACCGTCGCCGCGAAGCTGAGGCATTCAAGGCGGATGTTCAGCTCTGGGAAGAAGTGAACGCTCAGGTTTCCCGACAAGTCCCCGCGTCGATGGAGCCGCTTATGAAGCTGATAGCATGGGAGCCGGAAGCCAATGAGTACAATCAATAAGGAGAAACCATGATTATTCCAAGACTCGGATTGATGATGATATTCACCGCTGCTGCTGGATTGGCACAGCAGCCTCCATTGCCGCCTCAACCGCCTCCGCCTCCTTTGGTGCAGGCAGTTCCGCAACCGGCTCTTACCGAAGCGGAGCGCAGGCGTTTTGAAGAGATCCAGGCCAGGCGCGAACGTGGCGAAGCAATCTCGCCTGAGGACCAGCGCTTCGTACAGAATCTCAGGGCGCGCAGGGCCCAGATCGTGAAGCCGCAAAAAGCCGCTCAACGTCAAGTTCTGGATCCGATGGTGGTGAATAAGCCGGCCAACCGGATCATCGTATATGCCGCGCAGCAACCACTGGAGCGCGCACTTGGCGTACCCGGCGGAAAATGGTGGACCCGCCCGGAAATGGCGCAGAAGCTGAGCCTGACCGCCGACCAGACAAAGAAAATGGACGATATCTTCCAGCAGTTCCGCTTGAAATTGATCGATTTGAACGCGTCGGTGCAGAAGGAAGAAGCGATTATGGAACCGCTGGTCGGAGCCGAGCAGCCCGACGAAACCAGGATCGCAGCCCAAATCGACAAATTGGCTCAGGCTCGCGCTGAACTTGAAAAAGCCAATGCCAGGATGCTGCTTGGAATTCGCCGATTACTGACACCGGAACAATGGAATAAACTGAAGGCCGACGCAGCAAATACACCCCCGCGCCTGTTAGCGCCTGTTCCGCCTCAGCCATTCAATCGCTGAGCTTTCGGCAGGGATGCGGAATACGCGTACTACGCAGAAGAACGCGGATAAATTCATGGATTTATCCGCGTTCTTCCGTTTTGATTCAGCCTCTGATTACAGCTGGCCGCAGTCGGCAACCAGGATTTTGGCTGTTGGGGTGCCATTTGGCTTAGTGCCAAAACCATCCATCTTCTTGACTACGTCCATGCCTTCGACGACCTTGCCAAAAACGACGTGCTTGCCATCGAGCCAGTCCGTCAGCACTGTACAGAGAAAGAACTGCGAACCATTGGTATTCGGGCCGGCGTTGGCCATGCTTAAAGTCCCGGGTCCGGTGTGCTTCAGTTTAAAATTTTCATCGGCGAAAGTTTCGCCGTAAATTGACTTGCCGCCGGTGCCGTTTCCCTTGGTAATATCGCCTCCCTGACACATGAATTGAGGGATGATCCTGTGAAAGGGCGAGCCTTTATATCCAAAACCTTTCTCGCCGGTGCACAGCGCGCGAAAATTTTCGGCTGTTTTCGGCACGACATCGGATCGCAACTCGACCACGATGCGGCCGAGCGGTTTGCCGTCGGCGGTGATATCCATAAAGCACCTGGGAAGCTTGTCTTTTTCAACTGCGCTCATCATCGTCTCTCCTGAAGCAATTACAGCGGCTGATGACAAAATAAATTCTCTGCGGGTTAGCATATCAGATTCTCCAAAAACTTATTTTTGTTCGACTGCTTTCTTGTGCAAGGACTCCGTTTCAATTTACGCCGGGCGCCCGCCGGTTTCCACTGGAAAAGCGTTTCCCGTTTTGTAGGCTTTCAGCTGGGAACTGGAAACCGGAAACCGGGAACGGTATCACGCCGCATTCGGGGCTATACGGAAAATGGCAGTATAGCGGATTGTCTGAAGACAGCGCTCTTGAGCGAAGACAGCCAGATTCAGAACAATAAAATGATCTCCATCGCGTTCAAATTTTTCCTGGACGCGGCCGCGCGTCACGATCCGGTCTTCCTCTTCCAGGCAATGAAAATTCTGCACCTGGCTGGACACATCTATCCATGCGGAAACGTCGTAATTAACCGCAAGAATCCGGCTCGCCTGGCTCAAAATCCATCCTGGATGAGGGGATTTTTGATACAGAGGATGATGGTCCCTGATTGATTTTTGGCAGTATTGCCAATGGACATTCCATGTGAATTCGGATGTGATCGGCGTGAGGATTTCTCCCGGCTGCAGGGATTCCAGGGAAATGAGACGATGAAGCTTTGCGCGGCCGGCGGGGTAGTCCGAAATCTCGGGAGCGGGTAACGGCAATTGCGGAGGCAATTGTCCTGATCCGATCCCACAAATTGCGCCTTGATTATTGGAGGCCTGACATTCAACCGAGATTGAGCCGTTTTGCGTAACAGAGGAGACTGCGCCACCAATCCGAATTTCCTCTCCTTCGTAAACAGGGCGGATGAAGCGCATTTCCGCAGATCCACGTTCCAGCCAATCTTTTCCCATGGACTCAACCAAGACACGAGACATATAGGCGAAAAGGGAGATTCCAGGCGCTAATCCCGCACGAAACCCGAAACGGCGCGCATATTCATCGTCTTGGATTTTGTTGTCTGATGCAGAGTCAATAGATGCTTTTGCCCGGTATTCCGGCAAAGAGGATCCCACGCTAAAGGGCATTGCTTCATCTCCAGTCAAGAGCCAAAGCAAGTCAGCTGAAACGATTGACAAAATATCACAAAAAGGAACCAGGAGATGAGTAAATCCACAATTAAAATGAGGGCGGGACGCCTAATGCCGCATAGCCTTAAATTTTGCCTCGATTACCCGCTGAGCCGCGTAGCGGCGGTCTGATTTTAGCCCGGCCTTTTAGGGCCGGGAATTGAAGAATAAGAACAATGCGTCGTGTAGGTTCTGAGAAAAAATCAGAAGCGCCCATGCGATCAATGGCTTTCAGGCCCGAAGGGCCGACAGTAAATAGGCCCGGCCGTAAGGCCGGGAATGTTATGGAGGCTACCATGAGCGCCAAAGGC
>JAHFUH010000658.1 GCA_023265215.1 Acidobacteriota bacterium | reverse complement strand
ATCAAAGCGCTGAGGATTTCAAAATCCAATCGAAAGTATTGGAGCGCAAGTTCGAGGCGGCATTGGAGAAAAGCAAGGACGAGCCGGTCAGCAAGCCCACTCGCGACATAGATCTCGATTAGAATTTGTCATTTTCCCCTTCAGCTTGGACCCTAAAATGACAAATGATATTTAGTGTCACGTGTCTGTTGAGTCCCACTTCCGATTGCACCCTATCAGGCGCGGCGCCTGGGAACGTCCTCCAGGGCTTGATGGAGTTGCTGCAGATCCAAAGGCTTGTTGAAATAGCTGTCTATCAGGCCGACATCTGCCGGCAATTCATTCAGCTGAAATGCGGTTAAAAGGAAAATTACCGCCTCGGGCTGCCTGGTGCGCAGCTGGCGGGCTACGGAAAGGCCGTCCACGTCTGGCAGTCGGTAATCCAGCAGAACAATGTCGTAGCCGGATTTTTCAATCTCTACCAGTGCGTCATTGCCGGTAAATACATGGTGGACGTCGAAGCCCCACTTGGATAGAGAAGAGGCCAGGGACCAGTTCAGCAACTTCTCATCTTCGACAACCAGGACGTTCATATCGCGACCTTCCATACTTCTTCCCGCGTTAAATATGCAACTCAAGGACCAAGATTGATATCTTGGCCGCCTTGACGCGATACTGATAGTAAGGTACTGAAAATAAAATACTTATATATTGCCAGGTCTCCATTTGAAGGGATTGGACTCCTCACATTTTCTCACAAACGGGTTATACCCCCCAAATGATCGCGTATCTCGGCGCAGGTCTGTCAATCGTTCGGTATCGGGGTCGGCCTTTAAAAACTCGGCCCCGATGCCGATGGTTCTAACTTTGGGTTTCTCTCGGAACAAAGGTTGCAATCCGTGGTCATAAGAGATTAAATTATGTGTGTTCATCCATTTTATTGGAGAAAGATAGTGGGCAAGTCTGACCGTGGTGATATTCGAATTTCTTTCCATCTATGCAAAGGATGTACCCTTTGTGTCGCTGCATGTCCATCCAAAGTCCTGACTCAGGGGAATGCATTGAACCGCCAGGGTTATTATGCGGCTTTATATAGCGGATCCGGCTGCACCGGCTGCGGGATATGCTTTTACGTCTGTCCGGAACCGGACGCAATTACAATCCTCATTCACAAAGAAGATGCCGTTCCCGGCAAATCGGCTGCCTGAACGGAACTGCGTCCTGAAGTGATCCAACCATGACGTTTGGAGGCGATTGATGCGCAGGTTGCTCAAAGGAAATGAGGCGGTTGTACGAGGTGCCGTTGCGGCGGGATGCAAAGCATATTTCGGCTACCCGATCACACCGGCAAGCGAAATTGCCGAAACTGCTTCCGTTCTGCTGCCGGAAAATGGCGGCATTTTTATACCGGCTGAGAGTGAAATCGGTTCTATTCAAATGATGTTTGGGGCGGCATCGGCAGGAGTCCGGGCAATGACCGCGTCCTCCGGGCCGGGCATCAGCCTTATGCAGGAAGGGATTTCCTATATGGCCGGAGCGTCGCTCCCCGGCGTCATTGTGGATATCATGCGAGCCGGCCCGGGACTTGGGAATCTTGGCGTCGAGCAGGGGGATTATCATCTGGTGGTCAAAGGCGGAGGCCACGGCTGTTATCGCACTCCCGTTTTCGCTCCGAACAGCGTTCAGGAAATGTGCGATCTGACTATCCATGCTTTCGAGGTTGCAGACCGTTATCGCACTCCAGTGTATGTACTTGCTGACGGAGCCCTTGGCCAGATGATGGAACCGGTCGAAGTGCCTCAGAAGAAGTCTGTCGAACCTGAAAAGCCCTGGGCGGTTGTGGGAAACGCCGCGACGCGCAAGAACCTCATCACCTCCATTTACCTGGAACACGAAAGACAGGAAATCCTCATCACAGAACTGGAAAAGAAATACGAGGAGATGGAACGAAGCGAGGTCCTCTGGCAGGAGTTCTTAACCGAAGATGCCGAGGTGCTGGTCGTTGCCTATGGAATCAGCAGCCGCATCGCTCGGGCCGCCGTTGAAATTGCCCGGGCCGAGGGTGTTCGAGTGGGGTTGCTGCGCCCGATCAGCCTGTATCCATTTCCGACCAAACGCCTGCGACAGTTGGCAGGGAAGGTTTATTCCATCATGGTGTTGGAGCTCAGCAGCGGCCAGTTGATTGAAGATGTCCGGCTGGCGGTCAGCGGCATCACACCGGTGCAGCTGCTCAGGCGCACGGGCGGCATGATGCCGACCGCAGAACAAGTGGTGCAAGAGTTGAAAAAAATGGAGAGCGAGAGTGTTGGAAATTACGCATAGCAAACCGGCATCCTTTTACGACCGGTATGAACGCAAAGGCGGCGATACCGAGATAACTCATTACTGTCCCGGCTGCGGCCACGGAGTTCTGCTGAAGCTTATTGCCGAAGCCATCGTTGACCTGGGCATTCAGGACAAGGCTGTTTTATGCGGTTCCGTTGGTTGTTCGGTTTTTACATATTACTACCTGGATGTCGGCAATATTTCGTCATCCCATGGCCGTGCCGCTGCAGTGGCAACAGGAGTGAAGCGGGTGCGCCCGGACGCCATCGTTTTTACACTGCAGGGTGATGGCGATCTTGCGGCGATCGGAGGAAACGAAATCCTTCACGCTGCAAACCGGGGAGAGCCCATCACTGTCTTCTTCGTCAACAACGGCATTTATGGAATGACGGGCGGACAAATGGCGCCCACGACTCCGCTTGGGAAAAGAACCACCACTTCGCCACGAGGGCGTTCCTTTGGAGTCGAAGGCCCTCCCATCCATATGTGCGAGCTTCTGGCGACTTTGGACGGTCCCGCCTACATTGAGCGTGTTGCCCTGACCGATGCCAAACAGCATATGAGAACCAGGAAGGCAATCCGCCGGGCGTTTCAGAACCAGATAGAAGGGCGCGGCTTCTCTTTCGTTGAGATCCTTACCTCCTGCCCCAGCAACTGGAAACTATCGCCGCAGGAGGCAATCCATTGGGTGGAAAAGAACATGATTCCTATTTTTCCGCTCAAGGCATTCGTGGATCGCGATAATAATAATCTCATGGCTGTCGGTTCTCCTAAATCGAGATCCGCTTCGGATGGGGCCGCCACACCCGAGCCCGCAGCCCAGCCAGTACCCGCTCATGGCGCCGTCGCCCGGGGCGAAATCGACGAAGTGGCTATGACTCTAAGCGGATTCGGCGGCCAGGGAGTTCTGTTTGCGGGTCTTGCCCTGGCGGAAGGCGCATTGCACGAAGGACTGCAGCTTTCCTGGATTCCGTCCTATGGGCCCGAAATGCGCGGCGGAACAGCACACTGTCACGTCCGGATTTCC
>JAHFUH010000143.1:6404-10000 GCA_023265215.1 Acidobacteriota bacterium | reverse complement strand
TGCGCAAGAATTACTTGGCATTTGGACGCGAGCGCCGGGCGGGCAGATGCAAGGCGACGCGACGCAGGCGATGCGGTGTCATCGTCGAGGAGCGGCAACAAAGCAGATGCCCGCCCGGCGCCGCGCCCCTTCGGGCTGCGGCCATAGGGGCCGGCAGCAAAATGCCAAGTAGTTCTTGCCGCATGCCCTAAAGGTCGATTTCCTTTTCTGGGCATTCAAGCGTCTCAAGAAATTGCATCTACTCGAAAGAGACCGGAACCGGAAAGTTTTGTAACTCCCAAGAAAATTACAGTGGAGTATCTATAAGATGTGGGAAGCTGCAAATCCAAATATCCTAAATTGAGTCAGCTTCCTTCCCCTGGTTGGCTGGGCAGTGGCAGTGCGAGAGGGATCCGAGCTGGGAACAACCATGATCCGCTCCCTGGAAGATGTAAGCCAATCAGCTGAAATAACTGCGAGAATTCCGAGATCCGCCGAGTTGTTCGATGGATGTTAGATGGGAGGCCCTTTTGGGGCTTTTTATGGGTAGCTGAATCGGCTGTAAGCTGTTGGTGTGATTATGGTACGCCTGGCAGGGTTCGAACCTGCGACCTTCGGTTCCGGAGAGCGATAGTTCTTCCATCAACTTTCATGCAAAAACCAGCTAAATATTATAAACAGGCTGGTTACTGAACGTCCGCGCAACCCCGTTCAAATAGCTCAGCCCACAAAAATTAAGCTCAAATGGCCCCAGGATGGACCCAGGTTATTACCGCATGACCGTTGGAGACTCGGTTTATAAATCTGGTGCCTACACCTTCATTGTTTATGTTACCTACCCGGAGCTGCCCGAGATCCCAGAAATCTTATTCAGTCATGATGATATTTGCCACAGAAAAGCTATCGAGCTCGGGCACTGGCTTGCCATGGCAGGACCGGCCGAACAGTATAGGGCCTCATTTCAGATCGAAAAACCAGACCTGGTTGCTTTGAACTCTGCCAATCGGATCCGAGCGCCTGGCTGAAATCCTTGAAACACGTATCGCCTTCATTCGCGCAGTATCGATAATAACGCAACGGTTCATGCTCCCCCTCGAATAGCCATGGATTCCGGATATACGTTGTTGTGGCGCAAAACCTGGAAAAACAAAGTCCTCCAGGAAAAAAATAAACGATTCAGCCGGCTTGAGGCTTGGCTTTATTTGGTCAACGTCAAAGCCCAGGGTGTGCCACGCAATGGATTGCAAAGAGGAGAATTTGAAGCCAGCTATAGGTATCTTGCCGGAGTGTGGAACTGGTCCGTAGATGCTGTATATCGATTTATGAAGATTCTGGAGCGTGAAAGGATGATTTTGCGCCCCGAACGCTACCCCGAACGCAAAGCCGAACACCAACCCGAACACTTTATTATATGCAGCTATGAGACTTACAATTCACCACCGAACACCAACCCGAACGCAAAGCCGAACGCTACCCCGAACAAAGTAAAAGAAGGAGAAAGAAGGAAGAAAGAAGGAGAAACATCGCAGGCGGCTGGCGCCGCTGCCGTGGATCCTTTTCCCTCCGCCGAATCAATTCGATTGTCCGAAGTTCTTCGTACCGCGATCGTGAATAACGACCAGCATTCGAAAGCTGCCCGGCTACCCGATTTGACTCACTGGGCGCGCGACATCGAGAAGCTTATTACCACAGATGTTCGCCGGACGGAGGATATCGAGAAGGTCATAGCATGGTGCCAGAAAGCCGGTTGCTTTTGGAGTCCCATTATCCGAAGCGGCAGGAAGCTCCGCGAAAATTATGAAGCTATGTTAGGGCAGATGCGGAGGAACGGGAACGGTAAATCACATAAACCCAATACGGTTGGCCTTTACGATCCTAGCCGCGACCCAAAATACAAATGCCAATTGTGCACGGATTTTGGGCTCCTGGTAGTCCTGTCAAACAAAGAAACCGTGCCTTTCGATGGTGATGAAGCCTTTTGGGGAGCGGAAAACATCCGCCGTTGCACCTGTGAAGCCGGAAAACCATTTCCTCAACTGGAGCTCTGGAGGCCTGATGTGTGAAAAATTGAAGATTTTACTGAGATCACTGTTTATTGCATTTTGCGTCACCGGGACTTTTGCTGCCGGCATCGCAGCCGTTTTATGGGCAATGATTTTGATGGACTCCCACCATTCCATATTGGGAGCGTTATCAGTGCCACTGCTTCCAATGCTGCTTTGGGCCTGGCGCAAAGAATATAAACAGATGAAGGGAAAATGAATGAAATCTCGATCCACTGGTATGCGCCGGTTGACGACAACGGCGATATTTGGAGATCAGAAAACCTCCGCTACTGCAACTGTGAAGCCAGAAAACTTTTTACCCGTCTGGAGCTTTGGAGTCCTGAATAATGGAAGAAAAACGATATTTTCGGCCCGACGAAATCGCGAAACGATTTCAGCTGAGTCTCAGTTACGTCTATTTTCTCATTCGCAAAAAGGAAATTAAAACGGTGAAAATCGGGCGCCTGCACCGGATCCCCAGAAAGGAATACTGCCGGATCTGCCAGGGGAGCAATGGGTGTAAATTGGCACATGACTTTAGCTTATGGTAATGCTAGGATGAGGTCTATTTAAGGTCTGGGCACCCTGGCTAGGAAAGGAGTGTGCCTTCTCAAACCCATGATGGAGAGCATATGGCACAGACGAAAAGCTCTAATCAGAATCTTAGTCCAAAAGTGGACCGTCTTCCCGTGGATCAGCTCTTATTGGATATCGAAAATCCTCGACTTGCGTATGCTGGTAATACCCATTCTCAAGAGGATCTTATCCGCGTACTCTGGTCGGAGATGGCCGTTGATGAAGTGGCATTCTCTATAGCGGCTAATGGTTTTTTTGTTGAAGAGCCACTGCTTGTCATACCAAGCGACCCATCGAAAAAGCGATATGTAATTATAGAAGGGAATCGAAGATTTGCGGCGGTTCTGCTCCTTCGCGATAAAAAATTAAGGGAGAAAATCAAAGCGACTGACCTGCCTATAATCGATCAAAAACGATATGAGAGCCTCGACGAAATTCCAGTTTCTATCTATCCAGACCGAAAAAGCCTTTGGACCTACTGTGGCTTTCGCCATATAAATGGCACCAAGCCATGGGATGCATTCAGCAAGGCAAAGTACGTGGCATCGGTTCATGAGGGATATCAGATACCTTTAGATGAAATAGCGGACAAAATAGGTGACCGACATGCGACAGTTGTAAGGCTATATCGCGGATATAAGCTCCTTCAGCAGGCGGAAGAAAAGGCAGCTTTTAACATTGAAGATAGGGCAAGGAATCGTTTTTATTTTTCACATTTATACACAGCCGCTGACCAACTGGAATTTCAAAAGTTTTTAGGAATCACGCCGCATGAATCTCTCAAAAGCAATCCCGTTCCGAAAGCCAAACTAGCTGAATTAAATGAGTTAATGACTTGGCTATACGGCAAGAAATCCTCCGATATAGAACCTGTCGTCAGAACTCAAAATCCAGATTTAAATACGCTCCGGGCGGTGATAAGCAAACCTGCTTCACTTTCAGCCTTACGCTCTGGATATTCCTTGGACAGATCACACGAAATATCAATAGGGGACA
>JAHFUH010000143.1:0-6394 GCA_023265215.1 Acidobacteriota bacterium | reverse complement strand
CACAGCTGCAAAGGAAGAGTTGCAGCAGGCAAATGGGACTGTCGTTACCGGATATGGGGGCGAAGAGGATCTTTTTGAGACCATAAAAGAGATTTTGTTGTATGCGGAGAAAATTAAAAAAGAAATGGAGGAAAAGAAAAATAGTACTTCTAAAGGAAAGGGGAAAGGCTAATTTGATTCCTCTTCCTAATATCTCACCAACTGATAGGATTATGTTAGCTGATTGGCTAGAATTAAGTGCCCTTAGCTCTCCAAGCGGCGGTGCAAGTTCTGGGTATCTTGAGAGTGCGCTGAATATAGCAGGTCTATTGGATGGTCGTGGCCCAGAAGCAATTCAACAAAAAGCGTTGGAAGTTTTTGACGAACTCGAAGATCGTGCAAAAGCAGCTCAATCCGGATATCCCTTTGAAGTGAAGGCGCCTTCACTTCAATTAATCGGAGACTGGAGAGAGCATCCTGCTTATGTATTCTGCCTTTGCCTTTCCTATTTTAATCATAAGCAGATGAAAGGCAGCAATGATCAGCCGCGAAGATGGTTTGAGCACTTGTCTCGTGATGCAGCCAAGCATTACATCGGTGGAGATGCCCTCCGGTTTGGTTCTCCCAGACATCAGCAAGAAGTTCCTAAGTCATTCAAGAAAGCTATCGAACACGTCTGCAAAAAACTGAATGAAGGTAAGGGATATAAATCTGGAGGTTTACCTAATAGGAAAGACGATGCATTGGACATCATTGCGTGGAAGCATTTTCCCGATGGGCTCCCTGGAAAGCTAATATTATTTGGGAACTGTGCTTCTGAAAAGAATTGGGAAAACTCCAAAAAGAGCGAATTAGCACCGGAGCCGTTTTGCGTTGATTGGATGATCGAACCTTTGAGTTGCCAAATAGTCAAAACACTTTTCATCCCTCATAGAATTGATCGCAATCGATTTGTGCCACTTTTACGGAGAGCGGGCATTATTTTCGATCGTTGCCGTATCGCCTATTGGGCATATTTTGCAGGCAGCTGTGCAGACCAAATCGAATCCGGCCGATTCATGACGTATGAACCTTTAGTCAAATGGTCCGAGGACCAGTTACAAAAAAAGGTTTCTGCATGAGAAATCCTCTCCATGCACTCTGTCCGTACTTTGCAATGTTCCCGGAGAGCTTCGCTGAAAAGCATATTGGAGAACTCACGGATCCTGGTGATTACGTGCTAGATCCTTTCTCCGGCCGGGGAACAACACTTCTACAGTCATTGTTGATGGGAAGACAGGCTGCAGCAATCGATATAAATCCCGTGGCATTCTGCATAAGTGGCGCCAAGGCGGCTATACCATCGTTGGATGCTGTAATTAAGGAACTGGCTTTCTTTGAAGATCGTTTTGCTAATTACAGTTTGGACCAGCTAAAATTAGAGCGAGCTGGATTACCTCGGTTCTTCCGTCGGGCCTTTTATTCAACCACACACTATCAACTCCTTTTTTTGCGAATCCATCTTAACTGGCGTGAAAACCCAGTACACCGATTTATCGCTGCACTGGTGCTCGGCTCGCTACATGGAGATTCATGCAATTACTTTAGCAACCAGATGCCCCGTACTATTAGCACCAAACCACGATACTCGATTACATACTGGAGTGCTCACAAGCTATGGCCAAAAAAACGCAATGTTTTTGAAATACTAAAGTCTCGCGCAAACTATAGGCTTTCGGGCGAACTCCCTGAGCTTGTCGGAAGAGTTGCTATGTGTGATGCACGACAAGCTACAAAGAAATTTCCATTTTTAACTAAAAAAATAAAGCTTGTTATTACCTCGCCACCGTATCTGGATGTTACGAACTATGAAGAAGATCAATGGCTAAGGCTTTGGTTTTTGGGCTATGAGCCAAAGCCTACTTATAATCGCATTTCAAAAGATGATCGGCATACAATTAAAGCGCGATACTGGGAATTCCTTAAAGAAGTCTGGCAGGGAGTTGCTCCGTTACTTCGCCACGACTCCTCGCTCATATGTCGACTCGGAGCAAAAGGAATTAAGGTGCCAGAGATAACAGAATCCTTTTGCTCGTCGCTTAAGGAGGTGTTTCCCAATGCTCGATTGGTCGGAAATCCTATAATTAGCCCTTTGATAAAAAGACAAACTGATGTTTTCAGACCTGGAAGCAAGGGATGCCTATTCGAAATAGATTATCACGTCCAATTGTTTCCCTTGGCGTAGTCCTGGTTCTGGAGATGTGACGCTTGTCACTACTTGCGATGCCTGCACTGTTTTTCTGCCCCGCTATTGACTTCAATCTCTATTTAGCGTGAACTTCTGATCTGACCAGTATGGAAACCTTGGGATTGGGTCGGCTGCCACATTTTTAGCAGTCGGCCCTGGACAATGAAATGAATAGATAATAGAAACAAAGCCCTTCACACAAAGCTTCATCGGGACGGCGAGCACCCGAATAAAACACCACCACTAAGCTGGCCTTGACACCCTAACTATGCAAAAAATCAAAATCGCAAACCCGCAGCCCGGGAGTGCACAATATACTACTGTCGCAAGAGCGCAGCGCTATGTGCACCGCGGAGAAGCCGTGCTCATTGGGCCAGAGCTGCACTTTTTATCTGCGACGGAACAGCGCCAGCAGCAGAATATCGAAAAACAAATTACAGCAAGCGAAGGGCGAAAATCTTCAGATGTTTATGTTGATCAGCGCGGCGTAATCTTCTGGAACGGCGCTCGCTCTCATTACGTGCACGGCAAGGATCTCGCGATGTTCCCGCCCTGCTGTAATGTTGTGTTTCCCAAAACAGGAACAAAAGAAGCCGCCTCAAGGTATCCAAATGCAAGCCGAGCTTAGAACGCGAACAGGAGAATTAATTCACGAATTCTCATTTCCTGACTTTCAATTAACTCCCGAAGTGGCCATGTGGGGCTCTCGCATATTTGTATTGCGCGACCCATTTAATATTAAATTGGATTCGGATCGCACGGTATTCTATGAAGCCTGCGCCTGGAGCGTCGAAGCTTCTGATGCTTTCGCGCATCTGCAAAGTGAACCGCTTGAACCTCCGGTTATAAATAAGCCTGCTCCTCCACCGGCCGACAGATCGCAACAATGCCTGACGAACGGATCGCCCGTTACTGCTGATCATCGCGAGATTGATCCGGAAAGTGGGCAGCAAAAGGCCTATGTTGTTTTGACTCAGGAAGAAAGGGCGAAGGGATTCGTTCGTCCGGTGCGAAGGACCTACACGCATGTGGGTGTATGGACAGAAATGATCAGTGGTGATGGAGTCACCTCTAAGCAAAGAGTAGGCGGCTGTGACACGGATACGAAGATGGGACAAGCCTTAGCTGAAACCTACGCGCGAGATCCAGGCTTTTATAGTGGAACATTTTGCTGTTTCTGCAGGGTGCATCGGCCTCTGAATGAATTTGTTTGGAAAGACACAAGCGAACAGGTTGGCTCATGACGAAATATCCCCTGGGCAAAGCGGCGTATGAAGCGTACCGAAAAGACGCAGGCGGCAAATCTCTTGTTAGTGGACAGCCAATACCCGAATTTGATGTTCTCCCTGAAGCTATTCAGCATGCCTGGAATGAAGCTGCTCACGCCGCTGCTCAAGCATTCCTCGATATGAAACGGGGAATATCGTGATGAGCAACACGCTAATGCCAGAATTGCTAAGCATCGCAAGCCGAAACAGGAAGACTATCTGCGTATATGTCTTATTCTTCACTGGCGAACTGTTCCTATTTTCTCCTCCCAAATGAGGGATGAAAATAAGAAATGAATGCCGACTGGGAATCAGCATACTGGCGCGATCTTAAAGGATCAGACCTGGTGCACAATGGACGGTCGCGAGTGAAACACACGAAGGGCCCCAGCGCTGAAGTTGTTCAGATAAAGCGACATCTCAGAAAGCTTCAGTCTCCAAATAATCAGCAGATCATGACAGTCATCAGATTGCATCGAGTGAGCGCCTGATGCCCAGTTCACCCAAAAGACCCTGTGCTTATGCTGGCTGTTCTATTCTTGTTTATAAAGGCTATTGTCCTAAACATGATAAGCAACAGGCACGTGAACTGAATAAGATGCGTCTCTCGCCGGCGCTCCGCGGCTATGACTCTGCAATATGGAAGCCACTAAGGAAGAGCATATTAGCGCGTGATCAAGGATTGTGCCAGCAATGCAAGCGAGAAAGTCGGGTCTGGCCGGCTAAAGATGTTGATCACATAATAGCTAAATCTAAAGGCGGAACCGATGATCCGAGCAATCTCGAATCACTTTGTCACACTCATCATAGTCAGAAGACGGCTCGCGAAGACGGCCGCTGGAAGTCTAATCAACTCAATCGAAATGAAAAACTAAAGAAAAACAATTTCAATTGAAATAAAGCTTCAGTGAAAACTTCATTGAAACATCGTTTCAATTGAAAAGCGCCTTCACTTGCTCAAATAGGAAAACTGGGAGGGGGGGAGGCAAAAAACACCAAAAGAGACCTCCCAAGACCGGGCGCGCGCATTTTTGCACGCGCATCCAAAATCGGGGAAAAATTTGCAGGGCAGGAAACACCTCAGACTTGTAGACAAAAAATCAAAGGGCACACTCCGGAAATGCAGGGTCAACAAAGGCGCCCCAGAGGCGCCAGTGGGCCCGCCGCAGCTGGCGGTGGAACTTGGTTCGCGGACTTCCTTCTGGTACGGCGTGGTCATCGGCCGGCTGCAGCAGCTCGCTATTGCATCCCCGGTAGACAGCGAACTTGTGATGTTGCTGGCAATCCGACTGGAAGAAATTGAGGAAAGCACAGAGCACATTCGGCAGAATGGAGCCCGTTACGCCAAGCTTGAGCTTATAGAAGTTCCCATTGACGAAAAAGGTACGCTGAAAACCAAGGCGCAGAAAAGCTGGAAAGCAAATCCAGCTGTTTCCCAACGCTCCGAAGCTATGCGACACGCGCAATCATTGCTTTCCGAATTCGGTCTTTCGCCGTCCTCCAGGCAAAAAGTTTCAAAGCTTATCGAGTCGGCCGCCGGCGCCAAACCTGACGACCCCTGGGCGAATTTTAATTAATGGCTACCACCCAAAGAGATTACTCCGCGACAGCTGAACGCTACGCTAAAGACATAGTTGCCGGGAGAATTGTCGCTGGCGAGTGGACAATAAAGGCTTGCCGGCGGCAACAGGAAGAACGTAAGCGCCCTATTTCGGAAGACTGGCCTTATAAATTCGATAAAGAGCGGGCAAATCGCGTTTGTCGATTTATTGAATTGTTACCACATATCAAGGGGGATTGGGCGAGCCGCGGGCAAAAGCTCACGCTGGAGCCTTGGCAGATTTTTGTCTATACCACAGTATTCGGTTGGGTTTACAGAAAGGGCTATAGCGACCCCAAAACAGGAAGGGATCTGAGCGGCAAGCGGCGCTTCCGTTTTGTTTATCTGGAGATGGCGCGCAAAAACGGGAAATCTACAATGTCAGCGCCTGTCGGCCTCTATATGACCTGTGCCGATGGCGAGGCGGGCGCCGAAGTTTACTCTGCAGCAACAAAGCAGGACCAGGCCAGAGTTGCCGTTTGGGATCCCGCAAAGAATATGGTGGAACGCGAAGCGGGCCTGCGCCGCAAGTTCGGGATAGAGACTTCTGCTCACTCAATCTTTCAAGCAGAATCATTTTTTAAACCGCTTTCCTCTGAAGCCAAATCTCTGGACGCCTTAAATATCCACTGCGCCATAATCGATGAGCTACATGCTCACAGGACCAGGCATCTCTATGACGTACTGGAATCGGCCCGAGGCTCACGACTCCAGCCACTTCTCTGGATGATCACCACAGCCGGCTTCGATCGATCGGGGATCTGCTACGAGCATCATACCTACGTAAAGAAGATTCTCGACGGTACCGCTCCGGATGATGCCTATTTCGGTATGATATTTGCGCTCGATAAAGATGACGACTGGCAGGATGAAAAGCTTTGGATAAAAGCAAATCCCAATCTTGATGTCTCTGTTTATTCAAATGAGCTCAAGCCGGAGGCACGTAAAGCTGCGCGAATTCCCTCGGCACAGAATGGCTTCCTGACGAAACACTTGTGTGTCTGGGTGAATGCCAGCGAGAACCTCTTTAATTTGACACAATGGAATTCTCTCGCCGACTCGAGTCTGGTGCCTGAAGATTTCAGCGAGGACCCCTGTTGGATAGGGTTGGATTTTGCGCCGCGCAATGACATCACCTCCATCGTTCTACTGTTCCGGCGCGAGTTGGAAGGGGAATCTCATTATTATGCCTTCGCCCGGCATTACCTCTCTGAGGGCAAGGTTGAAGAATCGGAAAATGCCAGTTATGCCGGCTGGGCGCGCGAAGGCCTGCTTCGCACCAATCCCGGCAACGAAACTGATGAGCGCATAATTGCGCAG
>JAHFUH010000657.1 GCA_023265215.1 Acidobacteriota bacterium | reverse complement strand
CGGGGATTGGATAATAAAGCACGGCAAGAAAGAATCCTCCGATCAGAGCTATCAGGCTTGTGACTTCCCGTGCCAGGCCTTTGGTTAATGCAAAACCGGTTGAAACTAGAATAATCCCGGAGAATATCAGATCCAGAAAAGTCCACTGGCTCAAATGCATAGGTCGTCCTCCTCAAGTGGACAGGCCTTCAATTGTCATACGGCTATATTCGAGAATCGCTGTGAGGGATGTATTCTACGAGTACATGTGTGAAATTTCAAGATGGCTGTCAGTGAGCATGCGGCCGGCCTTTCATTGATTCTGAAAAGCCGTCAACGCGTACGTCCATGAGCACGTACACGTTAACGTCAACGACCACTTGGCTAAGAGGGCCACTCAATTTTTCGTATCACTCGGCGCAGCTTCATTTTGTGCTATATTGAATCCCAAACCAAATGGACGAATGCTGATGAAAACCCATTCTCTCACCAATTCCGGCACGCGGGCTTTGCTGATCGACCTCGATAATTGCCCCAACCAGATCGACGAATTGCCACAAGCGCTGGCTGGATTTGCACAGGCGATTGCTTGTTACGGCGGCGCGGAGCCGAAAGTGCATTTAAGCCTGGTGCCATTGCTGGCGCCGGCGATCAACGACGGCAAGCTGAAAATCATCAAAATGGAGAAGCGAGGGAAGAACGCTGCGGATTTCGGGCTGGCGTTTTGGGCAGGACGGTTGACGGCGGAGATGCCCGAGGAAACCGAGTTTCTTATTTTATCGCAAGATACCGATTTGGATCACGTGGTGAGCCTGCTGCGCAGCTTAGGGCGCAAGGTCGAGCGCATCGATGGCAAAACTTCGCAAGTTGAGATTAGAAACACGCCTGGTCCTGCAGCAAGCCGGTCTGCAGCGGTACAAAAGACGATCAGCGATTTTGTGAACGAGTATGGCGCGAAATATTTGCAAACCGGCAAGCCCCGGCCGGCCAAGAAAACAACGCTGTTAAACAGCATTAAATCCGCTTTCAAAAACAATGGGGGATTCAAACCGGAAGAAATCATGCAGGAATTGCTCAAGCGCGGCATCCTTGCCATCGACGGAAAAGACCATATCACTTATCTGGAAGCTGCATCGGAATTACAGGTTTTATCTCCCGCGCCAGGAAATGGCGAAATTCCCTTTTGAGAATGCCAAGTAATTCTTGCGCATGCCCTAAGGGCTCGCGCAATAATAACTTCACATTCTGCGGCCGACTCTCAGGCTTGACCATAGGCATTAAATTGCAAAAGGATCTTGCAATTCTGCGAGTCGGCCGCCCTTCGGGGCGCGGCGGCGGGCGGGCATCTGCTGCGTTGCCGCTCCTCGGCGATGAACCACATCGCCTGCGTCGCGGCGCCTTGCATCTGCCCACCCGGCGCTCGCGCCAGAATGTGAACTTATTTTTGCGCGAACCCTAAGTACTGCATTTCGCAATTACGGTGACGTCTGCTGGTGGGATTCAGAGATATTCAATAAGCACAGTATTTTCTATACTGATATTCTGGTGCACAACCGATTCTGCGGTGCCACCAGCTCTGCAGGCGCCAGCGGGGCAGCATCGCCTGCGACCTCGCCGCTAGCAGGAGTTTACTGGGAATGAGACCGCGATCACGCCCCATCTCCGGACAAGTCCTTTTGTTTCATAGCGCTAAATCCAACAAGAGCCATTTGAATTGGTATTACCCTATATAGATTGACTTGGCGTCTCGCGCGGCGTGTAGTTTAATCCAATAATATATTGGTAAGGTATCACTGGACCGACAGCAAGATGCGAGTCCACGCTTTCTACTGCATGCTCGGTATCTCGCTTATTAATTATCTCCATACACAGGCGCGCCGGGGACGCCCCCGGATCACAGTGGAACGGATGAAATCTCTGACCTCGCGGGAATCTGCGAATTTGCTCTGCTTTACCCGCCTCAGGGAGAAAAGGGACCGCATAGAACAACAACCGTCCACAGCAAACAAACACTCACACAACAGATGCTGTCCGAAATGATGGAACTCCACACGCTAAGGGTTCGCGCAAAAATAAGTTCACATTCTGGCGCGAGCGCCGGGTGGACAGATGCAAGGCGCCGCGACGCAGGCGATGTGGTTCATCGCCGAGGAGCGGCAACGCAGCAGATGCCCGCCCGCCGCCGCGCCCCGAAGGGCGGCCGACCCGCAGAATTGCAAGATCCTTTTGCAATTTAATGCCTATGGTCAAGCCTGAGAGTCGGCCGCAGAATGTGAAGTTATTATTGCGCGAGCCCTAAGTTCCGCCCGTAACCTAATCTCAATGTACCACTTGTCCCGATCCCGGTCTCATTCCCAGTAAACTCCCGCTAGAGAAAATTGATTGATTGACTCACTAGCAGTTTAATTGTTACAGGCCGCTGATCTTTGCTGCAATCTCACGCTTTCTGGTTTCACAAAGCTGAATTCATGTAATACAAAACCTTTTTTGGTGTGCAGGTTTCAAATATTTGCGTTCTACTAAATGTGCAGTCAAGTATTGGCAACCCCGAACAATATGAAATCAATCCCATCCCCCAAACTCCGGGCATTAAGTTTATGCTGGCAACAATGTGGTAATTGCCCGGTTTTTTTCAGGAGCTGATTATGAGAAAGCATTTGGCGTTTTATCTTGGTATTCTGTTTTTCCTGATTTTCTCGATATGCGGTGCAATGGCACAAACTTTCCCTCCACCTCCCTGCTGCCCACATGATCCGATAGGTGACTCACTGGTCGGCGGAACGCCTTTGCTTCAGGCCAAGCTTGTGGTCTCCAACCAGACTTTGCAAGCCGCGGGCTTGACCAGGGATCAGTTGCTGAACACAATCTCCGGCACCTTCTTTCCCGATAAAAAAGTGGATCTGATTATCGTCTCCAAACAAATGGTCAGCAAACCGGTTTTCGTCAATTCAACATGGACCGTAATGGCCACGGAGCAGACCATGTATTACACGACGGCAAGATCTTCGATCACGACGGATTATCTGAACGCCGTAACGGAAATCGGGTTAACCGATGGAAGTACCTGGATTAAGATATCCTTCCAGGATAGCACTTTGGAGCCGAATTAAGCGCTTTCAGGGTCCAACAGGGGTGTAATTGGAAGTGCGAGTCATGCTTTCCGGGGGATTCAGCCATGGGAACGACGCCGTCTCGGCGGCAAGCAGTGATAAAAGACATGCATGAAGCGTTTCGTGCGCATTTTGTCCAGAAATTGCAATATAACAGCGTCTGCCGGCGAGACGCCGGCGCTCCCAGGGCGCTTCATTTAATTCGTCACATCTACCGGCATGACTCGCACTTCCGATTACACCCG
>JAHFUH010000656.1 GCA_023265215.1 Acidobacteriota bacterium | reverse complement strand
CGATGCAGCCCGCGAAGGCTTGAACTTCCAGGCGTACTGCGCCGATCTTTTCCACTTTGATCTGCCTTGGAATCCCGGACGTATCGAGCAACGAAACGGCCGTATCGATCGCAAGCTGCAGCCCGCGGACGAAGTCCGCTGCCATTACTTTGTGCTGCCGCAGCGGGTCGAGGACCGCGTGCTCGAAGTGCTCGTCCGCAAGACAGAGACCATCAAGAAAGAACTCGGCAGCCTTTCGAAAGTAATCGACGACGATATCGAGCGCCGGCTTACCAATGGAATCCGCCATCGGGATGCCGACCGATTGGCAATGGAAATTGAGCAGGCGGACCTCGATGCGGAAAAGAAGCGCGTCAGTGAAGAAGAATTGGAAGCCGCGCGCGACCGCCAGGAAGATTTGAAGGAACAAATCGAGAAATGCAGAACCTTGCTGGACAATTCACGCGCCTGGGCTCAATTCGAGCCGCCGCCCTTCCGGGATGCTATTTCCTGTTCCCTCGAAATACTCGGGGCAGAACCGCTGACCGAAGGCGTCGATGAGCATGGCCGTACTATCTATACATTCCCGCCGCTGGATCGCCGCGCCGAAACCGATGCGAGCTGGGCGGCCACATTGGATACGCTCCGGGTCCCGAAGAAGCAGGGACAAAAAACTGCCGAGTGGCGTCGCGAGGCTCCGATTCGGCCGGTTGTTTTCGAAGATGCGGGAATACTCACAGAAGAAACAGTCCATTTGCACTTGGAACAGCGGGTAGTGCAGCGATTGCTGGCCCGTTTCCGGTCGCAGGGATTTATTTACAACGATTTATCGCGCGCCTGCCTCGCCCAGTCTTCCGATTCCGTCCCGCGCGTAATCCTGCTGGGACGCCTGTCTCTTTACGGCAAGGGGGCGGAAAGGCTGCACGAGGAACTCGTGCCTCTCGCCGCCCGGTGGATCGAACCATCGCAGCGCAAAGGACCTTTGCAGGCATATGCTAGGGATACCGAATTGAGAACCCTTGAATTGCTCGAGCGCTCTTTGAAAGACGCCGAGCATCGCACGCCCGGCACAGTCATTCAACGCAAGCTCCTGGATGCGGCGATGCGCGATATTGATGAATTGCTCCCTCAATTGCAGCCACGCGCCGAAGAACTGGCAAGAATTGCCGAGGAAAAACTTGGCCGGCGCGGAGAGAAAGAAGGAAAGGATTTGCGCGAGACGCTCGAACGCCAGCAAGAGAATGTAAGAGAAGAACTGGCAAAATATGAAGGGCAAAAGCAGTTCATCCTGGAATTCGACGAAGAAGAGAAACGCCAGATTGAATCCGATGCGCGCGCCTGGCGGAATCGCCTGGACCAGTTCGGAACGGATATTCTGCGGGAGCCGAAACGAATCCGCGATTTCTATGAAGTGCATGCGAAGCGGATCGAGCCTGTGGGACTTGTGTATCTCTGGCCTGAAAGCAATTGATCTTGGATTTTGCCGGCGAGACGTCGGCGGGCCCTGGGAGCAATGGAGCAGTAAGTTTCGCTGGGCCCTGGGAGCGCCGGCGTCCCGCCGGCAAAAATGAACAGCTTTTTCGGGGAAAACGAATAAAAAGGTCATGGCCGGCCGGGTTTATTCGGAAATTCTCAATGAAGGGAACCGATGGCCGCCGAGACGGCGGCGTTCCCAGCAAAAAATATGCGGCATTAGTCGTCCCGCAGGTGTTCCCAAGGGGAAATATAGGTAAAGCGTGAGCAAAATCGATCCGCAAATACTCGCTCATCTTGAATGGATAGGCTTCATTCAGCCGACAGGCCTCGTCGTCTCCGCCCCGGCTCTCGTGCGGGCCGGCGCAATTCTGGACCGGCGAGACTCCGAGGGCCAGAATCTCCTGCGCGAATGCCTGAAGGAAAAGATCTTTTTAGGCGAGAGAGAACCATCTTCTTATCTCCCCGATTTCCGCGAGTTTGCACAGAAAGTGCTTGGATGGAGTTTCTCGCCGAAAGGCTATGCCGGCATTTCCGAGAGCCCGATCCCTGCCGAACTCGAAGTTCCACTCCCCGATTATGGAGAAACCCTGCGTCCCGACTTCGCCGTCCGAGAACCTGATCCGCAGAACGGCCGGCTGCCGTGGCAGCTTGTTGTGCGAGTCCTGGATCCGGGACAGGATTTTGACAAAGTGGTTTCCGGCAGCGGAAAACTTGAAGCTTCTCCGCACGGGCGCATGGAGCGGCTGGTGCGGCAAACAGGCGTTCCTGCAGGATTGCTTTTCAATGGCCGCGCATTGCGCCTGATCTCCGCGCCGCGCGGCGAAAGCTCGGGCTGGATGGATTTCCGTGTCGCCGACATGATCCAGACGGCGGGCCGGCCTATCTCGACGGCCCTGCGATTGCTTCTCAGCCAGACGCGCCTCCTCGCGCTTCCGCGGCAGCAGCGCCTGACCGCTTTGTTGGAAGACAGCCGCAAATTCCAAAATGAAGTCAGCGAACGCCTGGCCGAGCAGGTCCTTCATGCGCTCTATGAGTTTCTGCGCGGCTTCCAGGCGGCGCACGATGCATCGAAAGGAGAGCTGCTGCACGAAACATTGGCCGGGCACCCCGACGAAGTGTATCGCGCGCTGCTTACCGTTATCCTGCGGCTTGTATTCCTGCTCTACGCGGAAGAGCGGGATATATTGCCGGAGGACGAAACCTTTCTTCGCTACTATTCCATTGCCGGACTGTATGAACGATTGCGCGAAGACGCGGCGCTTTACCCCGATACCATGGATCAGCGCTATGGCGCATGGGCGCAGCTGCTCGTTCTTTTTCGCCTGGTCCACGATGGGGCTGTTACAGGAGAAATGCGGCTGCCGAAACGGCATGGCGTCCTGTTCGATCCGGATCGATTCAAATTCCTCGAAGGCCGGCCATCCGGAGGTGCGAGACAAATCACCGAACGCATCGATCCACCGCTTGTCCCCGACGGAACCATTTACCGCGCGCTGGAAAAGCTTCTCATCCTCGACGGGGAGCGCATTTCCTATCGCGCGCTCGACGTCGAACAAATCGGATCCGTCTACCAGGGGATGATGGGTTTCCGGCTGGAAACCGCCACAGGACGATCCATCGCAATCAAGGCGCAGAAAAAATGGGCGGCGCCGACGACGGTGGATCTCGAAGCGCTTTTGGCCGAATCCAAAGAAAAAGAGAAATGGCTTCAGGAACGAACCGGCCGGAAGTTCGCCGACTCGGTGAAGAAAGGCGTCAAAGAAGCTTTAACTGTCGATGATCTTCATGCCGCCCTGCAGTCCGTTATTGACCAGGGCGCGACGCCTGACCTCGTGCCGAAAGGCGCGATGGTGCTGCAACCGAGCGAAGAGCGGCGACGCTC
>JAHFUH010000655.1 GCA_023265215.1 Acidobacteriota bacterium | reverse complement strand
TACACCCCCTGGAAATCCAGGCTCGCAAAACAATAAGAAAATACGGCATGCTTGCGCCCGGAGAGCTTGTTTTGGCCGCCGTGTCTGGAGGAGCTGATTCCACGGCTCTCTTGCTGTGCCTGCACCGGCTCGCAGAGGACCTCAACATTTCCACTGCGGTAGCCCACCTGAATCATCCCCTCCGAGGCGCCGAGGGTGATGCCGACCAGGAGTTTGTTCGCCAATTGAGTTTAGAGCTGGGCCTTCCGTTCTTCTTTGAAATCATTGAAATAAAAAAACAGGCTGCCGAGATCAAAGAAAACCTGGAACAATTTGCGCGCCGGGCTCGTTATGGTTTTTTGCGCAAAACTGCATCCATGCTAAATGCACAAAAGATCGCAGTCGGGCATAACCTGAACGACCAGGCTGAAACATTGCTCTTTCGCCTTCTGCGTGGCAGCGGGATTCAGGGTCTTTCTGCAATTCATCCCATCGTGGGCGGATTGGTGGTTCGCCCGCTCCTGAATTGCGCTCGCGCCGGCATCGTCGAATATCTCGTTCGGAAAGGCGTCTCCTATCGAGAGGATTCCACCAATAAAGATCCCTGCTTCACGAGAAACCGCATCCGGCATGAACTGTTGCCCTTTCTTGAAAAAAACTATAATCCCCGGCTCGTTCAGACGCTCGGCCGCACGGCTGGATTGGTCCGCGGGGCCTGGTCGTTCATCGAATCCGAGGCAAAATGCTCTTTTGAAGCCATTCATACGAAAACGGATGAGGAGATTTCCCTGCCGGTTGCTGAAATTGCGAAATTACACCCGGAGCTGCAGAAACAGGTCTTGCGCTGCGCTCTGAAATCCTGCCTGGGATCTTTGAACGGCATCACATCCCAACACATCAACAGCATCCTGTCCCTCTGCGGAAGAGAACAAAGCGGGTCTCAAGTTCCATTGCCGAGCGGATGCATGGCAATCCGGCAGTTTGGCCATTTGTCGATGCTGAAGCGAAAACCTTTGCCCAGCCCCGAGTTCAGCTACTCACTCAAGATCCCGGGCGAGTGCTTCATCCCGGATATTAAGGCGGCTTTCATAGCCCAGGTACTCCCGATGACTCCGGAACTCCTGAAAGAAAAATCACCTTGCAAAACATTCCTGAAAATGGCGGATTTGCCCCCCATTCTTACTATTCGTTCCAAGGCGCCCGGAGACCGATATGGAGGATCAGGCCATAGGAAAGTCAAAAAGATGTTGATTGACCGAAAGATTCCGTTAGCTCAACGCCCTTTTCTGCCGATGGTTGTTTCAGGGAATTGTGTCGTTTGGATCCCCGGTTTCAAGCCGGCGCGAGCTTTTGAAGCCAAGCCTGCGTCGGAAATGTGTGTGGTGCTCGAGTTCAGGCAGATTTAGCCGTCAGCCATCCGATATCTGCACCGATTGATTTTGGCTTTCGGGCTGATGGCTATGTGACAAGGAATTCTTCATGGGCGGCGTGCAATCCTGAAGCTCAGATCTTAATTATTTCCAGTGAGAAGAAATATTAGGAGCCGCTCCTGTTCATTATGATGCGACCTTTTGAGGGCTCTGGTATATAATGGATAGGGGATTTTTGCGGAAATGCAACTCCGTTTGGCACAAGAGAACTATTCTCGGGCACAAAGTCCCCACGGGAGGTTTCTCATTTGAGCACCAATGTTAAGAATATTCTGGTCTGGCTGGCGGTGGTTGTTTCGCTGGTATTGCTGTGGCAACTCTTCTACAACATTCGCGATGTCAACGTTGAAGAGAAGGATTTCACAGCCGTCTATCAGGATTTAACGGCCAAAAAGATCAAATCTGTCAAGATTATGGGTGAGGATCTTGAGGGTGAAGATTTAAGCGGGAAAAAATTCAAAGCTGTCATCCCTGCTGAAGGCGCTTATAATATAGGGAAAGATCTCCGGGACAACGGTGTTCAAGTCATATATGGGAAATCGAACAACTCATCCTTCATGTATGTTTTTCTGTCTTCCTGGCTTCCTTTTATTCTCCTGATCGGCTTCTGGATTTTTCTCATGCGCCAGATGCAAAGCGGCGGGAACAAAGCTCTTTCGTTCGGGAAGAGCCGGGCCAGGCTTATGTCAAGCCAGCAGAAGAAAGTTACATTCAAAGATGTTGCGGGTGTGGAGGAAGCAAAAGAGGAACTGACCGAAATCATTGAGTTTCTTAAGGAGCCTCAGAAATTCCAGAAATTGGGAGGCCGAATCCCCAAGGGAGTTCTTCTGATGGGGCCTCCGGGAACCGGCAAGACGCTGCTGGCTCGCGCAATAGCAGGCGAAGCGAATGTGCCCTTCTTCTCGATCAGCGGTTCGGACTTTGTAGAGATGTTCGTAGGAGTCGGCGCCAGCCGTGTCCGGGACCTTTTCGAGCAAGGGAAAAAGAACGCCCCCTGCATCGTATTTATTGATGAGATCGACGCTGTCGGCAGGCATCGCGGCGCCGGATTAGGCGGCGGCCATGATGAGCGTGAACAGACATTAAATCAGCTCCTGGTCGAAATGGACGGATTTGAATCCAACGACGGTGTAATCCTGATTGCGGCGAGTAACCGTCCGGACGTGCTGGATCCGGCTCTTCTGCGGCCGGGGCGGTTCGACAGACAGGTGGTCGTTCCCCTGCCGGATATCCGCGGCAGAGAGGGCATTCTGAAAGTTCACACGCGCAAAATACCCATCTCCGAAGATGTGGACGTCTCGGTCATTGCAAGAGGAACACCCGGGTTTTCAGGAGCATCTTTGGCCAACCTGGTCAATGAAGCGGCTTTGAACGCGGCCCGATACAGCCGCAAAGTTGTGGTGATGAGCGATTTCGAAGGCGCCAAGGACAAAGTTCTGATGGGTAAGGAACGCAAGTCCATGGTCATCACCGAATCCGACAAAAAAGTTACCGCATATCACGAAGCAGGACACGCTTTGGTAGCCTACCTGGTTCCCGGAAGCGACCCGCTGCACAAAGTAACAATTATTCCGCGGGGAATGGCTCTAGGGTTAACGCAACAGCTTCCGGAAACAGACAAGCACAATTACACAAAAGAATTCGTCGAAGGCCAAATAGCTATTCTGATGGGCGGACGCTGCGGTGAAAAAATGTTTCTCGACCTTGAAACGACAGGAGCTGCCAACGATATAGAGGTCGCAACCGAGCGAGCGCGGAAAATGGTAACCGAGTGGGGGATGAGTCCTGCTATGGGACCGCTCACCTTCGGCAAGAAGGAAGAGCAGATATTCCTGGGCAGGGAGATATCCCAGCATCGAGATTACAGCGAAGACACGGCGATTCGTATCGATCAGGAAGTAAAACGGATTGTGGAGGAGGGGTACGCTCGCGCATGGAGCAT
>JAHFUH010000142.1 GCA_023265215.1 Acidobacteriota bacterium | reverse complement strand
GATCACCGGGAGCATGGGCAAAACAACAACTCGGGAATTCGTTACACAGGTCCTTCGGAGCCAATTCAGCGTATATCAAACGCCGGGAAATTATAACAACCTGTTCGGCCTCCCTCTCGCTATCCTCGGACTTGCGCGGGAATATGACTTGGGGATTTTTGAAATGGGAATGAGCGCGCCGGGAGAGATTGCCGAAATGTGCCGAATAGCGGCGCCGGATATCGGGATCATCACAAACGTTGCTCCCGTTCACCTTCAATTCTTCAATTCGATCGAGGATATAGCCCGGGCGAAGGGAGAATTGGCGCAGGCTCTTCCTCCTGATGGAGAGCTGATCTACAACATCGATGATACTCTCGTGAGTGAGATTGCCAACAGATTTTCAGGCCGGAAAATCTCATTTGGGTTCTCAGAACATGCGGATATCCGAGCCAGCCATATAAGGATTGTCAGCCTGAGCGAGACTCGATTCCGGCTCTCGTACGCTGAAACCGCCTGTGAAGCAGCCATCCCTCTACCGGGCGCTCATTTTGTAATGAATGCGCTCCCTGCTGTTGCGTTGGGGCTTCGGCGCAATATTCCGCTGGATAAAATTGTCGATAGCCTCGCACGCCTGCAGCAGGCGTCCATGCGGGGCCAGATCCTCCGTTTCAAAGAGGGCTTTTCCGTTATTGATGATTCCTACAATTCCAATCCGCGGGCTTTGATGAGCATGATAGAGCTCCTGGCAAAAATGCCATCGTTCGCCCGGCGGATTCTTGTGGCGGGAGAAATGCTCGAGTTGGGAAACGATTCCGATTCCCTGCACGCTGAATGCGGCGCTTATGCCGCAAAGAGCGGCCTAGATTTAGTAATCGGGATCCAGGGAGCAGCGCGGCGAATTGTCGATGCCGCAGTGAACGCGGGTCTGCCGGAGTCCCACGTCCGCTTTTTCCCGACCTCGGCCGAAGCGTCAAATTTCATCAGTGCTGAAATACGCAAAGGGGACCTGGTTCTGGTAAAAGGATCACGGGGAGTTCACACTGAAAAAATTATTCAATCGTTACGCTCTCACTTTGAGCTTTCACAATGAACTATAAAGGAAAAACAGCGCTGGTCGTGGGAGCCGCAAAAAGCGGGCTGGCAGCCGTTCATTTTCTGCTTGGTTGCGGGGCCCGCGTCATCCTGACCGACAAAAAAAACCGGGGGGAGTTGGAAGGTGGAGTTATTCCATTGATAGAAACTGCCCGTCATTCAGGCGAATTGATCCTGCAGCTGGGCGGGCATCAAATCGACAGCTTCCGCAGTTGCGATTTCGTTGTTGTCAGCCCAGGCGTACCACTGGCATTGCCGGAGTTTGAAACGAGCCGAAAGGCAGGCGTCCCGATAATGGCGGAAATTGAACTCGCTTACCGTCATCTCAACGGGAGAATTATCGGGATCACAGGATCTAACGGGAAAACAACAACGACTACACTGGTTTATGGGCTTCTGGCCGGCGCCGGTTTTAAGGCACATGCTGCCGGGAATATCGGTACTCCTCTGATAAGCTATGCGGCCAATTCCTCTTCTGAAAACATCTATTCGGTCGAACTCTCAAGTTTTCAGCTTGAAGGAATCCATCAGTTCCGGCCATTTGTCGGCGCAATTCTCAATCTCACGCCGGATCACCTGGATCGCTATCCCGGATATGAACAGTATATCGATGCGAAACGGCGCATATTCATGAATCAAAAGGTCACAGATTATGCCGTTCTAAACGCCGATGACCCCAGAACAGAAGCCATGGCATCCACGGTTTCTGCAAAGCCTGTATTGTTCAGCCGGCTCAGAACGCTGGAATGCGGTACCTTTGTCCGGGGCAATCGTGTCCTATACAAGGACGAGACCGGCGAGACGGACCTGTTCCCTGTGAGTGCCGTGGGTTTGAAGGGAACACACAATCTGGAGAACGTGCTTGCGGCTTGCGCAATGGCCATTCTGGCCGGTGCGCCTGCCGAAAGCCTCGAAGAGAGTGTTCGGAGCTTTAAAGGGGTTGAGCACAGAATTGAATGGGTTGCCGAGTCCTCAGGAGTCCAGTATTACAACGATTCCAAGGCGACCAATGTCGACGCTACGATCAAATCGCTTGAAGCTTTCCCGGGCAATATCCTTCTGATAGCCGGCGGCCGGGACAAGGGAGGCGATTTTACTGTTCTGAAAGAACTGGTTCGCGAAAAGGTAAAACACCTGGTTTTGATCGGCGAGGCTGCAGGCAAAATCAGGGAAGCTCTTGCCGGCGCTGTGGAGACGAGCGACGCGCGGACCATGGAGGAAGCTGTTTCAATGTGCAGGAGTCTCGCACAGCCGGGCGACATTGTATTACTTGCGCCGGCCTGTGCGAGTTTCGATATGTTTCGCGATTATGAGCAGCGCGGCCGGGTCTTCAAGGAAGCGGTCCGCACATTGTAATCGTTTCCCGTTTCATGTTTCCCGTTTGGATTTGAAGCAACGGGAAACATGAAACGGGGAACGGAAACGGAAACGATTCTATGGCTTATAAACCGAGCAGCGATAAGGTACTGTTTTTTACGGCCGGATGCCTCACAATTTTCGGGCTTGTGATGGTCTACAGCGCATCGTCCATTGAAGCCTTCTCGCAGCACGGCATGTCTTCCTATTTTTTCCTGCGCCAGCTTCTGTATGCGGGCATCGGCTTTCTACTCCTTATTTATTTGATGAATATGGATTATCGCAGATTGCAGAAGCCCAAATGGATCGTCGCAATGCTTGTTGTTTCCGTCCTTATGCTCGCATGCGTGTTCATTCAGCCAAGGGTGAACGGAGCGCACCGCTGGCTGCGTTACAGTTTTATTTCTTTTCAGCCATCGGAAGTCGCGAAGCTTGTGATTATCGTGTTTATCGCAGCCTTTCTTCATAAGTATGAAAGCGAAATCAATCGTCCGATCCACCGATTGCTTCCGTTCGGGCTGATCATTTGTTTTTTTGCAGGCCTGATCGCGATTGAACCCGATCTGGGCCAGGCTCTCTGCATCTGCTTGATTACAACCATTCTGCTGTTTGTCGCAGGGCTGGCATGGCAATATTTTGCGGGACTTATACTACTGACAATTCCTGCTTTTTATTTTTTCGTGGTTAGGGTGCCTTTCCGATGGGCGAGGATCCAATCTTTTTTGAATCCGCTCCATGATCCTCTTGGCTCGGGCTGGCAGACATCGCAATCCCTCACTGCCATTGGGAGCGGCGGTATTGCAGGTCTGGGGCTGGGCGCGAGCAAACAGAAGCTATTTTTTCTTCCGGAAGCAAAAAGTGATTATATATTTGCAGTTATCGGCGAAGAACTTGGATTATTGGGAACCTGCCTGGTGGCGTTTGCCTTTCTGTTCTTTTTCTATCGCGGGATAAGAATAGTCATGAGAACTTCCGACCGCTTTGGTTTTTATCTCGGACTCGGCATCACTCTCATGGTCGTACTTCAGGCATTTATCAATATATCGATGGCGCTTGCGATGATGCCGCCCAAGGGAATTGCACTTCCATTTATAAGCCAGGGAGGAAGTTCCCTTTTGCTTAACTTGCTCGCAACGGGAGTCCTGCTGAATTTATCCCATAACAACAGGCAGGCTGAGTAGTTATGTTCAGAAAATTTCAAAAGCTTCATTTTGTCGGAATCGGGGGCATTGGGATGAGCGGCATTGCCGAGCTTCTGATTAACCTGGGTTACCAGGTTTCAGGATCGGATCTGCGGCTGAGCCCTGTCACTGAAAGGCTGGCCGCGCTCGGTGGAAAAATTTTCCTGGGGCACGGCGCTCAAAATGTGGAAGGCGCCGACGTGGTGGTTGTCTCGTCTGCAGTACATTCCGACAATGCTGAAGTGATCGAAGCCAAGAGACTGCAGATACCCGTCATCCCAAGGGCGGAAATGCTCGCCGAACTGATGCGTTTGAAATACGGAGTGGCCGTCGCTGGTTCGCACGGGAAAACGACCACCACTTCGATGATCGCAACTGTCCTTGTCCACGGAGGCTTCGATCCGACGGCAGTAATCGGCGGCAGACTGAACGCATTCGGGAGCAATGCCAAGCTCGGCAAAGGAGATTTCCTCGTAGCTGAGGCGGATGAGAGCGACGGCTCATTCTTAAAACTCAGCCCTGCGATCGCTGTCGTCACCAACATCGACCGGGAACATCTGGACCACTATGCGGATCTGAACGAAATCCAGGCGGCGTTTGTAACCTTTGTGAACAAAGTCCCATTTTATGGCGCTGCGGTTTTGTGTCTGGATGACCCTAATATCCAAGCAATCATTCCTCAGATCGAACGCAAAGTCGTCACTTATGGGACCAGCCATCAGGCCGACCTGGTCGGTTCCCACATAGAATTTCAGGGATTCGGAACTTCGTGCCAGGTGCGTTATAGGGGAAATCATCTCGGGACTTTGAACCTGCGTATACCTGGAAAACACGGCGTACTGAACTCACTTGCGGCAGTTGCAACGGGACTTGAACTGGAAATTCCATTTGAAAAAATCGCCGCCGCGCTTGAGTCATTTCAGAACGCCGACCGCAGGTTCCAGGTCAAAGGGACAAAAGGCGACATCCTGGTTGTGGATGATTACGGGCATCACCCGACCGAAATCGCCGCAACGCTCAGCGCTGCTCGAAATGCTTCCGATCGCCGCATCGTGACGGTTTTTCAACCGCATCGCTACACGAGAACCAAGGCTCTGGAAGAAGATTTCGCCCGCGCCTTTTACAATGCGGACGTCCTATTGGTGCTTCCCGTGTATGCAGCCGGTGAATCGCCGATACCTGGAGTGTCTGCTGAGCGTCTTGTGGATCTGATTAAACAACATGGGCACCGGGATGTCTGTTATGTGCCGGATTTTTCTGCAGCCCAGATAATCCTGAAAGACAGGCTCCATGACAGCGACCTTTTAATTACCCTGGGCGCGGGAGATGTGTGGAAAGTGGGCGAAGAATTCTTAAATTGACGATTTACGATTGACGATTGCAATCCTACGTATGATTTCAATCGTCAATCGTAAATCGTAAATCGTAAATATGTTTGAGGCTTAATGGAAATCAGGATAAACAAACCGAGGAGTATCCAAAGCGCTAAGAGCGCATCGTCTCCGGAGCCTGCTCGACGCACGCGAAAAAAAACAGTCCAGAAAATCGGCAAGGGAACGCTTGCTGGCCGACTGGCTTCGTTTTTCAAAATAATGGCCAAGACGGCCGCTGCCATCCTGATCATTCTTTTTCTACTGTCCATATTTGTTTATGCTTTCACCTCAGACAAATTCAACCTTCACGCCGTCACCTTCCATGGCTGCAAACAAACCAGGCCAAAACAATTGGAGGCAATGATCCGGCGGGATTTTTCCGGCAACATTTTGCGGATTGATCTCCATAGTCTCAAAACCCGGCTGGAAAAGGAGACCTGGATCAAAAAAGTTGAGATACAGCGCATCCTGCCATCCGACCTGGTCATTTATATTCAGGAACGCTCTCCGTCGGCAATTCTGGAAATAAGCGGAGAATTGATGCTGGCGGACAGCGATGGGACCTTGCTGGACGTTTACGATCCGGCTTATGGGAAGCTGGACTCACCGGTTATAAAGGGTTTTCTGGGAAAGGACGCAGCTGAATTCCGGCGCAACCAGGAAGAAAATGCCGCTCGAATTCGACAGGCTTTGGATATGCTTGCCGAGATCGGATCGGGTTCTTCATCGTATGCCCGCAGGATTTCCGAAATCGATGTTTCAGAACCGGCCAACCTGAAAATTCTGCTGGTGGACGATTCCGCTGAAATTTATCTCGGCGAAGAGGATTATTTAAAAAGGTTTTGCAAGCTGATGGACAATTTGAATGTTTATCAGGAAGTGAAGATTCAGAATAACGATGATATCGCCTCGGTGGATCTGCGCCTTCCTGGTCAGATTCGTTATCACCGCCGAGACAAGAAATAATTACGATTTACGATTTACGAATGACGAATTTAAACATACATATGGAATTGAGGCTGTGCTTAGATATGATTGTACCCTCAAGCAAATTTACGAGTGACGAATTGAGAAACTCAGCCCCCGGGCTAAAAAGTATGTTTCAATTCGTCACTCGTCATTCGTAATTCGTACTTGGAGTTTATTGGTGAACAAGAAAGATCGCATCGTTTGTGGCCTTGATATAGGAACAACAAAAATCTGCATGATGATTGCATGCGAGCATTCGGACAGCGGGCTGGAATTAATCAGCACCGGCTATTCCAATTCCAGCGGGTTGAAAAAGGGAGTTGTGGTTGATCTTGAGGAAGCTGCCGCCTCTATACGGAAAGCTGCCGATGAAGCGGAAACCAAATCGGGAGTTTCAGTGGATTGGGTGACTATCGGGACGGCTGGAGATCATTTTCAAAGCTTCAACTCTCACGGTGCAATCACAATCGAGGGGAATCATCAGGAGGTCACTGAGGACGCAATGAAGCAGGTTATAAAAGCGGCTCAGTCCATTCCCATTCCGCCCGATCGCGAAGCGATCCACGTCTTGCCGCAGGAGTTCTTCCTGGACTATCACGGCGGAATCCAGAATCCGGTTGGACTGTATGGGTCGAGGCTGGATGTAAACATCCATGTAGTAACCTGCCAGAGCACTTTAAACCAGAACCTTATCAATGCTGTGAACCGGGCGCAGATGCGGGTGAATAAGGTCATCCTGCAGCAACTGGCAAGTGCAGAAGCGGTGCTGACAAAAGATGAACGGGAACTCGGCACGGCTCTTATTGACATTGGCGGCGGCACAACCGACATCGCCGTATTTCTGAGAAATGCGGTTTATTTCACATCAGTCCTGCCGGTCGGCGGCTCCCATTTTTCGCGAGACCTGGCAATCGGGCTGCAAACGCCGATGGAGGAAGCGGAGCGCATCAAAAAAGACTCCGGCACGGTCCTGACCGAAAGAGTTCAGGAAGATGAAATGATAGAAGCGCCTGGAATGGGTACGCGCGCGCGGCGCTCCGTGCCAAGGAAATACGTTTGTGAGATCTTACGGGCGCGTGCCGTCGAAACACTGGAATTGATCAAGGATCAGATTTCAAAGGCGGTCGAAAACGAAAGACTTATCGCAGGAGTAGTTATCACCGGCGGCGGCAGCATGCTGGACGGCATGCTGGAACTGGCAGAAGAAACGCTTGGCATGCCTGTCCGGCAGGGATTGCCGATAGGCGTCCGAGGCTTGACCAACGAACTGTCTCATCCGGTTTATGCTACTGCAATAGGATTGGCTCTTTTTGGAGCCGGAGAAGCAGGCCACCGAAAACAGGGGCGAAGCAAAACAGGCTCTTCCCCCTGGCTGTTCAACAGAATACTTTCATGGGCTGGCAATTAGTTTAAGAAGGGTCCGAGGAGGATTGGATGCAAACGGAGAAACTGAAGTTCGAGGATGAAGCGATCAAAATAAGGTTCGAAGAAGATCGGCAGCCTCCGGCAAAGATCAAAGTAGTGGGAATCGGCGGGGCGGGAGGCAACGCTGTGAACCGTATGATCCAGTCGAAAATCGGCGGCGTGGAGTTTATTGCGGCCAATACCGATATTCAGGCCCTGCGCAATTCAATTGCGCCCATAAAGCTGCAAATCGGGGCTAAACTCACAAACGGCCTTGGGTGCGGCGCTATTCCTGAAAAAGGAAGACAGGCTGCGCTCGAAGATACCGAGCGAATCATCGAATTGCTGGATGGCGCGGATATGGTTTTTGTCACGGCGGGAATGGGCGGCGGAACCGGAACCGGCGCAGCTCCGATTATCGCAAGTCTTGCAGCGGAGCTGGGCGCGTTGACAGTCGGGGTAGTAACAAAGCCTTTCAATTTCGAGGGCAAAAAACGCCAGCAGCACGCCGAAGAGGGGATTCAGGAACTGAAGGAGGTCGTCGATACCCTGATCACCATTCCCAATGAAAGATTGCTTTGTGCCATGGGACCGGAAGCTCTGCTTGAGGATTCCTTCCGTTACGCAGACGACGTGCTTTGCCAGGCAGTTCAAGGCATCTCCGATATAATCACCATGCCCGGAATCGTCAATGTCGATTTCGCCGATGTCCGCACGATCATGTCCGGCAAGGGAATGGCCTTGATGGGAACCGGACTTGCCGAAGGAGCCAATAGGGCCGTGGAAGCCGCACAGCGGGCAATATCCAGCCCACTGCTGGAAGAAGCTTCCATCCGCGGCGCCCGGGGCGTTTTGATCAACATTACAGCTACCAGAAACAGTCTGCGCTTACACGAAGTGGATGCCGCCGCCAAAATCATCGAAGAAATTGCAGGCGCGGAGGATACCATTTTTGGAGCGGTTTATGACGACACTATCGGCGACCGCATCAAAATCACGGTAATCGCCACCGGATTCAATCAGAACGGAAATGAGAGATCCAAAGGAGGAGTTGAATACCTTCGAGCTGTTGGCAATATCATTCCTCTCACCTCTTCCGAGTCGAACAAATCCATTGATTACCAGCTTGCATCAATCAAGGACAATCTCGACGAGCCGGCTTTCAAGCGCCGCCGCATCGAATAGAATTTTGAAACGCAACGGATTTCCCAGCACGGCCGGCGCCCACAACCAAATCAGTACCCTATGTGCAGGCCGTCCTGGGAGCACCGGCGTCTCGCCGGCAGCCATTAGCTTCTATCGAGTATTTCCGGACAAATCTGGCTGTCAGTGAAATCCGTGGCGTTATTTTTTATAGCTGACCGCCAATCCATTCGATCCAGGCAAATCCAGGACTTTGGTTTCAAGAGAGGTAATGCTGCGGACATATTCGAGATAATCCCTTCCTTCACCACCCCATCCGCGTCTCCAACCTCCAGATCCTTCCATCACGTTATGGGCTGCAAAACAACCACCTTTTGAAAGCATCGGCAACGCGGCCTTCGCGTAATTCACATACCAGTCTTTATCAGCGTCACAAAAAACAAAATCAAAGGACCCTTGCAATGCAGGAACAATTTCGTGGGCATCTCCAAGCCGCGCATCGATATACCTGGCAAGCCCCGCTTCGCGAAAATTGGCTACAGCCTCATCGTGGCGTTCTTTGTCGACTTCAACCGTCACCAGCTTGCCGCCGGTTTTTGCCAAGGCCCAGGCAATCCAGATTCCCGAATAACCAGTGGATGTTCCTATTTCGAGGGCGTTCTTATATCCATGCTGAAGAACAATGTTGTGCAGAGCTTTGCCGTCCTCCTCCGGAACATTCAGATCGCGCCAGGACCCGCGACGGCTATCCATGAATTTCTGGACTTGCCGGTCGATAGCCTGGAAGTTGTCGCGATTTTGTTCCTCGGGCCTGCTCGACGAAAAAGCAATCGAACCCACAATGAAAGATAGAATCACAATCGACAAGAGTTTGCCCATATCAAGACTCCACTCAAGTTTTATTAAGGGCATGCGCAAGAATTACTTGGCATTTTGGCGCGAGCGCCGGGCGGTCAGATGCAAGGCGACGCGACGCAGGCGATGCGGTGTCATCGTCGAGGAGCGGCAACGAAGCAGATGCCCGCCCGCCGCCGCGCCCCTTCGGGCTGCGGCTCCCAGGCCCGCTGGCGTTGTTGCTCACTCCTTACATGCAGCCCGGCATGGCTGGTCCTTCGGACCCAGTTCTCGTCGCTCGTGCCTAGCCAGCGAGCCTGGGAGTCAGCAGCAAAATGCCAAGTAATTCTTGCGCATGCCCTAAAGATACGAAATGGTTAGAGGGAAGTTGCAGGAAAGATGGAAGATGAATTCTTGCTGAGTGGATACCCGGCAGCAGGCCGGGCAATTCCAGGATTTGGAAGTTGCCCGCCTGATACCGGAGAATCCGCAGATAAATCGCGGATAAACCTACTATTTCACTCTCTTGGCTATGAGGGGCTGTGGTGCGCCACCGCGTCCACCGCCACCGCCCATGCCGCCACCGCCGCCAGGAGCGCCACCGCCGCCGCCCATGCCGCCACCACCGCCAGGAGCGCCACCGCCACCGCCCATGCCGCCACCGCCGCCAGGAGCGCCGCCGCCAGGTCCGCCCATGCCGCCGGCAGGAGGCCTTTGTCTCTCAAC
>JAHFUH010000141.1 GCA_023265215.1 Acidobacteriota bacterium | reverse complement strand
CCAAAAACCCTACAAGTCGCTGCAGCTCTTTGATTAATTCGGAAATTCCCGATGTGCGCACCTGCCTGCCGGCGAGGACGCCGGCGCTCCCAGGGCATAAGCCCATTAGGTTTTGAGTCCCGCTTCCGTTTGCACCCTCTTTGATTAGGTAATTCGTGCCTGATACCACATTGTTCCCTATATTCCCTTGCCCTGTGATAGAAATACTTATAAATATTGTCTTATTCTTCTGGAGAGGAAAGATGATCGGAAAGCTTCGGGTGGTTATTGTCGCTGCGTTCATAAGCCTTTGGATTGTGCCTGCATCCGGACAATCCGTCGGTTGCGACCGCGCGTGCCTTGAGGAACTGGCGGAGCAATATCTTCAGGCCCTGGTCGCGCATGATTCGTCACGCGCACCTTTGGCGGCCGATGTCAGGTTCGTGGAAAACGGCATCGCCCTGCGGCCGGGGCAAGGCTTGTGGAAGACTTCAACAGGTCTGGGAGCTTACCATCATTACTTCGCCGATATCCGTGCAGGTCAGGTAGGCCTGATTACCTCAGTGAAACTGAACGGAAAAGCGCAGATTCTGGTGCTGCGGCTGAAGCTGGATGCCGGCAAGATCAGCGAAGCGGAGCATCTCGTCATCAACGATTCCTTCAGCGCAGCCGCCTATGACAAGTTCAAGCTCGATCCTTTGTGGCTTCAAGAGACTCCGCCGGCCGAAAGGGTGTCGCGGGAAATCCTGGTCGCGACGGCCGACAAATACTATGCGGGAATGCAAAGGAACGATCCTAAGGGCGACTATTCCTTCTTTCACAAGGACTGCAACCGCGTTGAGCATACGCGCCAGACGACTAATATGCCGCCGTCCATCTACGGCCATTCCAACGACTCAAACTTCGTCACGCTTGGCTGTGAGGCCCAGTTCCAAACCGGCTTTTTGGGGTTTGTGACCAGGATCCGCGGCCGCAGGTTTGCAGTCGTGGATGAGGAGCGGCAAGCGGTTTTGGCGTTCGGTTTTTTCGATCACAATGGCACGCTCCGCGATATTCCTCTATCCACCGGCGGAACCTTTCATGTCCCGCCCTACTTCTCGACTCCAAGGACGCTCGAAATTTCCGAAGGATTCAAAATCAAGGATGGCAAGATCCGGCTGATAGAAGCGCTGCTGACCGAGTCCCCGTATGGGATGAATTCGGCATTCGACATCCCTGCGAAAGCTAACCCCATCACCGGCCCGTGCGAACGGGCTTGTCTGAATAGCCTGATCGACCAGGTGCTGAAAGCGATGATCGACCATGATTTTTCGCGCGCGCCTCTGGCAACAAATGTGCGCTATACGGAAAACGGACATGTGCTGGCGCTGAACGACGGTCTCTGGGGAACCCTGACGGCGCGCGGCAGTTATGCGTTGTATCTCGCCGACATGAAGAGCGGCCAGGCGGGTTTCCTGGGATCTACTGTCGAGACTGATGTCCCCGGGATGCTGACCTTACGACTAAAGCAGGAACAAGGCCTTGTGACGGAGATCGAAGCGATCTGCGTCCGTCAGGAAAAGCCGCTGAACGGCAAGCTGATCGGGACCCAAACGATGATGGGACCGCCCTGGATGACCGACTTCGACTCCAACGGCTTCACTCAACCGGAGGCGGCGCTGACCGTGACGCTCGGGGCAGGTGAAAGCTCCAGTGCTGCCGATATCGCCCGCGCCGTGAACCGTTACTTCGATGCCTTGCAGCGGGGGAAAGCCACGGCCGCGCCCATCGCCGGCGACTGTGGCATCCGCATCAATGGGATGCAGGCATCCAACAACCCGGCGGCCCGCGCAGTGGATCCGGCGCATCCGGATTTTCGGCCGCATTCACTGGGCTGCGCGGCACAAATCGACAGCGGCCTGTTTGCCGCCGTTTCGCAGTTCCGCGAGAGGCGCATGCTCGTTGTGGATCCACAGCAAGGACTGGCGCTGGCAGTAGGCGAGATCGACCATCCGGCAGACACGCTCCAAATCAAACTGCCAGTCGTTGGCGAGATCGCCGCTCCTGCTGCGCTGCGAATACCAACGACCTATCTGACCACCCTATTATTTAAGGTTCGGCGCGGCCTGGTCACGCGGATAGAACAGATCGAGCGGCCGGCTTTCTACGGAGTGAGCTCAGGCTGGCCAAAATAACTTCTGCCGGCAGACCCAGGGCTGTGCCGGTTCTCGACAGTATTGGGCGTCCCCGCATGTGGGCAATATGTCCGCACTCCAAACGCATTTCGCCCCGTTCTATCCGAACTGGCTTGGAAGCATCGTCTTGATTTCTCGCACCGCCAGCAGGTGAGGATCTGTGGTGATTAACAGATCCGCCTGTTCTGCGATGCCGACGGCCAGGTAAAGACCGTCGTTGTAAGAAAACGCATTCCGCTTCGAGTAGTACTTCCTCCTGAGTTCGGCTGCATGAATCGCGAGCTGTACGCTTACCGGAACGGTAGTGATGTTTGGCTCCGCCTCAATAGCAGCCCGGGCAATTTCGAATCCAGGCTTGTCGTCTCGCAGGTACACATAGCGGAGCTCTCCGAAGAAAATGCTCGGAACTATCCCGCGCAAGCGCCCTTTTTCAATTGCCTGAAGCACCTGTCCCGAACCATCGATCTCCTCTCGTGACACCTTGGTGGATTCAGGAATGAGAAGGGCGAGAAAGACATTTGCATCCAGACAAACCAGCAAGTCTTTTTTAGCGAGTTTGGTCATCCCAACCTTCTTCAAATTCCCGGTGCACTTCCCGAAAATCTCCCGGTTGAAGCCTTTTTCCAGCAAGCCGCAGCGCATCCGTCAGCCGTGGAGGCACAGCCTGTACGCGATAAGATCCATCGGGTTGCTGCACAAATGCGAGAAGATCGCCGATTTTCGCATTCAACGACCGCCGCACTGTCAGCGGGAGCGTGATTTGATATTTAGCGGTGATTTTGGTCGTTACTGACAAAGCGCCTCCTTACGTATCATTATTGTATCCGACAAATAATTATTTGTCAGACAATAATAATGCAATCAAGGATATTAGGCCAGCGCGCGTCAGCGTTCATCCGCGGCTCTTTTTACAAGCAGAGATTTCAATGTTGCCAGATTCATGATGTCTTCTTCGAGCTCGGGGCCTTTAGGTGTCTCCAGTATTTTGGGAACCTTTGCAAACCGGCGGTCATTAACCAGACAACGGAAAGCTTCGAGCCCGATGCAACCTTGACCGATATGGGCATGCCGGTCCACGTGCGATCCAAGTTCCTTTTTGCTGTCATTGACGTGAAATGCCCGAATCTTTTTGATGCCAACAAGGCAATCGAAATTCCGCATCGTCGATTTGTAGCCTTCCTCGGTTCGGATATCGTACCCTGCAGCGAAAACGTGGCACGTGTCCAGGCACACTCCAACGCGGTCCGGATAGGGGATCTTTTCCATGATGGCGGCCAGATGCTCAAAGCAATGGCCAATGCTGCTCCCCTGCCCTGCCGTGTTTTCCAGAAGAACTGAAACGGGAGGTTCCACCGTTTCCAGTGCGGATTTGAGGGCCTCCGATATTCGCTTGATCCCCACCTCGATTCCTGTGCCGACATGCGCGCCCGGATGCATAACCAGATATGGAATCCCGAGGAAATTGGCGCGTTTCATTTCCCCGATAAAAGCTTCGAGGGATTTGTGCCAAAGGGATTTATCCGGTGAGGCCAGGTTAATCAGATAGCTATCGTGAGCCACGACGGGCTGGATGCCGCTTTGCTTCTGCGCATCCTTGAAAAGAGCGCTATCCAGGTCGGTCAGAGTTTTTGCTTTCCACTGATTGCTGTTTTTCAGAAAAATCTGAATTGTCCTGCAGCCCGCAAGCTGTCCCCGCTTGAATGCGCGGTGAACGCCGCCGGCAATGGACATGTGGGCGCCTGCCAGCAGTTCGCTCATAAAGTTCAAATCACGGTGCCGGAGCGGATCACGGAGCCTTTCGGCACGACAATAATGCCATCCCGGATGCTGTAATGCTCGTCGTCCTTCTCCTGCAGGTTATGGGCATTGATAATGGAAACGTTATCACCGATACGAACATCCTTGTCGATGATCGCATTGATTATGGTGCAGTGATTTCCAATGCCTAAGCTCGGGGTTTTCTTCGCTGCATTTTCCTCAATCTGCTCGACAGTTTCAAAGCGGTCCGTGCCCATTATGATGGAATGCTTGATGGTCGTGCCGTTTCCAATCCTGCTTCTGAGTCCGATAATGGAGTGCGTAATCCCGGCGCCGCTGAGGATACAGCCTTCGGCAATGATCGAATGGTGAATGGTGCAGTAATTCAGCTTTGAGCCGGGCAAATTTCGCGGGCGCGTGTAAATGGGCATGTTCCCATAAAAGCTGAATTTTGGCGCAACACCGGTCAGCGCAAGATTGGCTTCATAAAAGGACCGAATGGTCCCGATGTCCTCCCAATAGCCATCGAATACATGGGCCATGACTTTATGTTTTTCGATTGACTGGGGAATGAGTTCCTTCCCGAAATCTACGGCCGTCGACTCCGTCAATATATCGACAAGGAGCTGCTTGGGAAAAACGTAGATACCCATGCTGGCGAGAAACCGCGGATCTTCCGCCGAGCAGGCGAATTGTGATTCCTGCAATTCGCCTGCTTTCGGCTTCTCTATAAATGCGACAGCCCGGCCGTCCTGCTGGACTTTCATGATACCCAAGCCAGAAGCCTCTTCGGCGGACACAGGTTTGGCCGCAATGGTTATGTCCGCACGGCTTTTCTTGTGAAAATCAATGATGGAGCGATAATCCATTTGATACAGCTGATCGCCGGAAAGAACGATGATGTATTCAACCTCATCAAAAGGGGTCAGGTGCTTGATGCTTTGACGGACGGCGTCCGCCGTACCCTGGAACCAGTTAGGATTGTCCGGAGTCTGCTCGGCGGCAAGGATATCGACGAACCCTCCGTTGAACATGTCGAACTTATACGTTTGAACAATGTGTCGGTTGAGAGATGCCGAGTTGAACTGGGTCAGGACAAAAATCTTGTTAATTTGGGAATTCAGGCAGTTGCTTATCGGGATATCGATCAGCCGGTATTTGCCCCCCAGTGGAACAGCCGGTTTGCTTCTCAACTTTGTGAGCGGATAAAGACGTTTGCCCTGTCCGCCACTCAGAACAACACCCATGACGTCCAGCATGACGCATCTCCTGGTTCCAATTATATCCGGCAGGCAAGTTTTCTTGAAAATCGGTATCGGGGTCGATTCGTTACTTTTTCGACCCCGATATCGATACTGACCCCGACCCCAAACGCTGTTGGTTTACGCCAGTTCTCTCGAAGTCTCAAAACCCCTCAACTTCTTCGAAAAAGCAGGAGCGGGCGCCCGTATGGCAGGCAGGCCCTTTCGGTTCGACTCGAATAACCAGAGAATCCTGATCGCAGTCGGTCGCGATGCTGACAACTTTTTGCGTGTTGCCGGATGTTTCCCCTTTATGCCAAAGGCACTGCCGGCTTCTGCTGTAGAAAACCGTTTCCCTGCATTCCTGCATTTTTGCCATGCTCTCGCGGCTCACATAGGCAACGGTCAGAACCTCTCCCGTTTTTGCATCCTGCACAACCGCAGGTATCAATCCCCTGGAGTCCCATTTCAACTCGTCTATTTTTTTCATAATGTCATCAAGCCCATTACTGAGTCAGTCGCACGGGAATGCCGCGCTCCTGCAAAAATCGCTTGGCCTCAGCGATTGTGTGGTATCCGAAGTGAAAAATAGAGGCCGCCAGCGCAGCGCTGGCTTTCCCTTCGGTAAATGCATCCGCAATATGCTGAAGCGTCCCGCACCCGCCGGAGGCAATCACGGGGATTTTCACCCTTTCGGAAATCCTGGCATTCAGCAGATTGTCATAGCCAGACTGTGTTCCATCGCAATCCATTGAGGTCAGCAATATCTCGCCGGCGCCCAGAGAGGCAGCTTCTTCAGCCCAGGCAACAGCTTCGAGCGCCTGGGTCATCCTTCCACCGTGGGTGGTAACTTCCCATTTCGGTTCTTCCGGATTCCAATTTTTCACCCGGCGCGCATCGATCGCAACTATGATGCACTGCGAACCAAAATATTTCGATGCTTCAACAATCAGGTTGGGATTTTCCACGGCAGAGGTATTTAACGAAACCTTGTCGGCTCCCGCCCGCAGGATTGCCTGAATATCCTCAATCGTGCGCAATCCGCCGCCCACCGTGAAAGGGATAAAAATTCTGTCGGCCACTGCCCGAACCATTTTGGCGACAATATCCCGGCGGTCGGAAGACGCGGTTATATCAAGAAAAACCAGTTCATCGGCGCCTTCGGAATCGTAGCGCGCCGCAGTCTCGACCGGATCCCCGGCATCAACAAGATTCACAAAATGAGTGCCTTTGACAACCCTTCCGTCGCGCACGTCAAGGCAAGGTATAATTCTTTTGGCAAGCATGATGAATTACCACGAAACCATCCGCGCTTTCAGCGCAGAATAATCCAATTTCCTATCGTATAGCGCCCGGCCGAGGATAACCCCCTCGATTCCGCACTCACGTTTTTCCCAGAGCGCCCGGACATCATCCACGGTCGAAACACCGCCGCTGGCAATAACCTGGATGCCCGCTTCGCGGCACAAATTCTCAGTCTCCTCCACATTCACGCCGCGAAGCATTCCATCGCGCGCCACATCGGTATAAATAACACGCTCTACGCCGAGAGCTTTCATTCGCCCGGCAAGTTCCACACCAGTCAGAACAGTTTGATCCACCCAACCGCGCAAGGCAACTTTGCCTCCGCGAGCGTCGATTCCGACAACGATCGCCGATTTGTAGCGCCGTACGGCTTCTTCAACTATCCCGGGGTTGTCCACAGCAATTGTCCCGAGGATAGCCCGTTTCGCCCCTAGGTTCAGAATTGTATCAACCTGCTCTAATGTCCTCAGCCCGCCGCCGAACTGAACGGGAATTTTCAGAGAACTGAAGATCGCCTTCGCGATATCGAGGTGCGCCGCCTGGCCGGAAAATGCGCCATCCAGATCTACCAGGTGAAGGCGAGTCGCGCCCTGTGCTTCCCAGTGGAGTGCCATAGCTACGGGATCGCTGCCATATTCAGTCGCTTTCGAAGCAATCCCTTCCTGAAGCCTGACGCATTTCCCGCCTTTTAGATCCACCGCCGGAATTAGTTCGAACATATTTATAGCTTTCAGCTGTCAGCCCTCAGGAAAACAAAACGCTCATTTTTTGCAGCTGGCAGCAGATGGTTGACTGCTGATAGCTGTTTTACTTCACGGCCAGAAAATTCCGCAGAAGGCGTTTCCCCATTTCCTGGCTCTTCTCAGGATGAAACTGAGCGCCCCACACTTTGCCCCGGCATGCGATGGAGCAGAACGAGCGGCCGTAGCTCGTCCATGTCAAAACATCTTCCGGCCGGTCCGGTTCAACAAAAAAAGAATGAACAAAATAAAAATAGCTCCCATCCGGGATCTCTTTCAGCAAGGGATCCGGCCTGACAGATTCGATCTGATTCCAGCCCACATGCGGCACCCGCAATACCGAATCGTCAAATCTGCGGACCAGGCCTGGAATCAAACCCAGTCCCTCGTGGCTGCCGAATTCCTCGCTATGGCTGAAAAGTAATTGAAGCCCCAAACATAAACCGAGAAGAGGCTTCCCCGCATGCACCGCCTTCCGGACCGCATCATCGAGCCCGTTTTGTGCAAGGTTCCTCATGGCATCGCCGAATGCGCCAACACCGGGCAGAATCAGCCGTTCCGCATTCAGGACCGTTTCGGGATCAGCGGAGATAAGCGGACAGCCTCCCACAGCCGAAACGGCCTTCTCCACACTCAGGAGATTGCCCATCCCGTAATCCACAATGACAGTATCGTAACTCGCCGGCACTCTACAGAACTCCTTTAGTGGAGGGCACTCCCTGGACTCGCGCATCGAGCCGGGAAGCAAGGCTCAAGGCGCGCGCCGCAGCTTTGAAAACCGCCTCGAAAATGTGATGAGTGTTGCGGCCATACAGCAGCTCGACATGCAAACTCATCCGCGCATGCGTGACAACCGCTTTCCAGAACTCTTCGATGAGATCCGAATCCAGTTCTCCGACACGCTCGCGGTCCACTTTGACGTTGTAAACAAGGTATGGCCGCCCGGAAAGGTCCACCGCCACGCGCACCAGCGTTTCATCCATCGGGAAATAGGCATGCGCGAAGCGCACAATCCCTTCCTTGTCTCCCAGAGCCTTTTCCAAAGCCATTCCCAGACAGATCCCAATATCTTCAACGGAGTGGTGAGCGTCGATCCCGAGGTCGCCTTTGCAGGAAACTTCCAGGTCGAATAAACCGTGTTTCGCAAAAAGATTAAGCATGTGGTCCAGGAACTGAACTCCTGTCTGCACACTGCCCAGCCCGGCGCCATCCAAATCAAGCGCTACGGCGATATCGGTTTCTTTCGTGGTCCGGTTAATTTTTGCTGTTCGTCCGCTCATAGGGTCCCATGCACTGCGCCTGCCCCTGCATTTTCCAAGCCGGTGCGCAGCGCGGAAATTAAACGATCATTTTCCTCCCGTTTGCCCACGCTTATCCGCAGGCATTTCGAGAGCATCGGATAGGAAGAAACATCACGGATCAAAATGCCGTGCCGGTACAAATCATCGAAAATCGTGCGTGGCTCAACGGGAATTTCAACCAGGAAAAAATTGGCTTGGGTCGGATAGACCCGGATGCCTGGAATTCCGTTAAGCTCTTTGCCCAGGCGCTCTCTTTCCTCCAGGATACTTTGAATTGCCGGCTGAAATCTTTCGAGATTTTCCAGCGCCACTTCAGCCGCCGTGAGGCTGAACTGATTGACATTGTAAGGGAGCTTCGCCTTCGATATCTGGGTTGCCAGATCGGGATGCGCGAGCAGGTATCCGACCCGCAATCCCGCCATGCCCATGGCCTTTGAAAAAGTTCTTGTAATGATCAATCTGGGGTAGCGCTCAAGAAATTCGAATCCGCTGCATCCACAAAACTCATAATAAGCTTCGTCCAGAAGGACAAACCCGGAAAATTTCTCCAGGAGCTGAAGGATCCCTTCCTTGTTCAAAACTGAACCTGTGGGATTGTTGGGATTGTTGACGACAATTACTCGCGCGCGTGATTCATTCGCTTTGGAAACAAGCTCGTCGACGTTATAGGTCATGTCCGGATTCAGCGGAATGCCGACGACTTTCGCTCCAAGGATATTGGCTATCAGTTTATAAACCGTGAATGTCGGATAGGGTATGGCAACCTGCGAACCCTTCCCTACCATCACCATCAGCGCGGCCTGCAGCAGTTCATTCGAACCGTTGCCCACCAGAACGCCGTCCTTGTGCCATCCGGTAAATTTGGCAAGGCTGAAGCGCAGCGAATCGGGCACAAAGTCGGGATAAACCGACCATCTGCGTTCTTTGTAGCGACGGAAGGTCTCCTCTTTGAGATCTTCGGGAAAATCAAAAGGATTCTCGTTCTGGTTGAGCTTCACCTCGGCTTCGTATGCACGCAACGTATATGCGGGCGATTTCAAAACCTCTGGTTTCACACCATACAGCGGGGAGTTCTTCTTCACGGCTGCTATTCCTTGCGCTTTGTTGCATTCGATTCCTGCCGGATGCACACGGATTTTGCATGGGCGTCCAGTCCCTCGGAGCGCGCCAATGCATCAATGGATTTCCAGGTGCGGGACAGCTCTTCCTTCGTATACCGGATAATACCTGTCCTGCGTTGAAAATGGTAGACACCCAGGGGCGAGAAAAATCGGGCAGTTCCCCCGGTGGGAAGCACGTGATTGCTGCCTGCGAAATAATCGCCGACCGCCTCCGGAGAATAGTCCCCATAGAAAATTGAGCCGGCATTCCGGATTTTGTCGATCATCGAAATAGGGATGCTCGAAAAAATCTCGAGGTGCTCCGGGGCAATCTCGTTGATCCACTGAGCCGACTGGAGATAGCTGTCCATAACAACAACAGCGCCAAAATCCTGGAGCGATTTCCGGGCGATCTCTTTCCTTTGCAGCGACTCGATCTGGATTTCCAGTTCGCGCTTCACAAGCATGGCGTGAGG
>JAHFUH010000140.1 GCA_023265215.1 Acidobacteriota bacterium | reverse complement strand
GGAACTGAAGGAACAACTCGATGCTTTGATCAAACGCCTGGGCTAAACGAGGCGGGTGGGAATAAAAAACGCCACGGATTCCACGGATTTCACAGATATTAAATACATATTTTATCTCTGAAATCCGTGGAATCCGTGGCGTTTTGTTTTTTTTGGGAAGGATACTATGGCAAAATAAGCCAAGTTAATAATATGGAGAGCAAAAAATGAGTGTCTACAATACTCTTGCCGAAGGACTGAACAAAGATCTCCAGTCCGGCGCACCTCAAATCCTCGAAATGCTTTCAGAGCGTGGCAAATCCATCTATTTTCCTTTCAAGGGGATATTAGGTCAGAGCGCGGAAGCTAAAAGCGCCAAGATAAACGCAACCATTGGCACGGCGTTTGAGGATGACGGATCGGCGCTGGCGCTTGAATGCCTGGAGGCCATGGTTAATGTCCCTTCGGATTCTTTCCTCTATGCTCCCAGTTTCGGGCTGCAGAAGCTGCGCGAGGAATGGGGAAAATTATTGACGGTGAAAAATCCCGGGCTTGCAGGCAAGACCTACAGTCTGCCGGTGACAACAGCCGCCCTCACTCATGGATTATCCATGGCCGGATACTTGTTTCTGGATCCGGGCGACGAAGTAATAATTCCGGATCTCTATTGGGACAATTATGAGCTGGTTTTCACAGAAGGGTACGGGGCGAAGCTCAAATTCTACAATACCTTTGTAAACGGTGGGTTCGATGTTGCGGCTTTTTCCAAAGCGCTTAATGAAGGGAAGCCGGGTAAAAGAGTTGTTCTCCTGAACTTCCCCAATAACCCCACGGGCTACACGGTTACAGAATCGGAAGCAAAAGCTTTGTGTGCCGAGATTCGGAAATCTGCGGAAGCCGGCAACAGAATTGTCGTTGTGCTTGATGATGCTTATTTCGGCCTCGTTTATGAAGAAGGGATTGCGAAGGAATCCCTGTTTGTTTCTCTGGTCGATCAGCATCCGAACGTTTTGGGAGTAAAACTCGACGGCCCTACCAAGGAGGACTACGTGTGGGGTTTTCGCGTGGGTTTCATGACCTTTGGATTCAAGGGTGCGAATGCAGCTCAGCTGAAGGCTCTCGAGAACAAGGCAGCCGGCGCTGTGCGCGGAACTATCTCCAATGTTTCGTGCCTTTCACAGACGATTCTGCTCAAAGGGTATACTGCTCCGGAATACGCGGCTCAGAAAAAACGGAAATATGAAGTGTTGGCCAACCGGGTCCGCAAGATTCACGCGACGCTGAAGGAACACCCAGAGTACGCCGAAAGCTTCGAAGTCATTCCGTTTAACTCCGGGTATTTCATGTGTGTGAAACCGATTGGCGTCGACAATGAGGAGTTGCGCAAAGAGCTGATAGCTAACTACGGCACCGGCGTCATCGTGCTGTCGGGTTTGATTCGGCTGGCATTCTCATCTGTCCCGATTCAATATATCGATGCTCTTTTTGCCAATCTCCACTCCGCAATCCGTAAGCTCCGGGAATAAGTCTGGGATAGGGACGCTACCCTATTTCAATCATATCCGTGGCGTTTTTTGATTGGCTTTACGCCAGCGCCTGACGGACGCGCTGAATAAGATTTTTCATGAAGCGTTCGCTGATGTTGCCGAAGGGCTGATCGTTGATGACATAGGTCCACGTGGCCCCGCGGTCAAAACGAGGCAGTTCCGGCCATTCCCCGTCTTCGCCAGGCTGAAGACCGACAAACGATTCTATAATCTGTTCGTCGATACGATCCTGAAGGCTTTCAAATTTGAGCGCCACCTGGTGAAGATATTCATTTAAAGGATCGCTTCCGGCGAGCGAAACCCAATGTATGCCGGAACGAAGCTCCGCAATATCGATTAGATAATCCGACCAGAGCTCGTCAACTCTGTTTAACGTTATGAATCGCTCCAATTCGGCAATACGCTGCTGCCCGAATTGCCGGCACAAACGCTCCCACAACTCTGGTTCCTGCTCCTCGATCAGACTCTCTCCACTGCCCGACAGCACTGCACTCCTCATCGTCTGAACAATTTTCCGCTGCTGCTCAATGATGTGTTCGTATTTCCGGAGCGTTTGCCGAATTTCAAGATTCTGCCCCTCGATGATTCTCTGCACGTGTTCAATCGCCTTGCCCTCGGGCATGTTTCCCTGCAACGCTTCCCGAATCCCGAAACGTTCCATCAAATCATCTTCAAGGCTGATGAAGAAGCGGGATGACCCGGGCTCGCCTTGTCTTCCTGCCCGGCCGCGCAGTTGGTGGTCAATGCGACGGCTTTCATGGCGATTTGTGCCGATTACATAAAGGCCGCCCAGCGCGAGAATATTATCGCGATCCTTCGGCGGAATGCCGCCCAGAGGAATGTCCGTCCCGCGTCCCGCCATATTGGTGGAAATCGTGACCGCCCCGAGTGCGCCGGCCCGGGCGATGATCGGAGCTTCCGCTTCATCGTTGCGGGCATTCAACACATGGTGTGGAATGCCCGCATGACTCAGAAGTGAACTGAGCCGCTCTGATTCCGCCACGCTGGCTGTCCCGACCAGAATTGGCCGGCCGGTCGCATGCACTCGGCTGATTTCGTCCAGCAATGCGTTCTCTTTTTCACCATTGGTCCGAAGGATGACATCCGGATGATCGACGCGCAGGACCGGCCGGTTGGTTGGGACGGCAATGACTTCCAGTTGATACATCTGAAAAAATTCTGCTGCCTGGGTCGCGGCTGTGCCCGTCATGCCGCATTTGCGCGGATAAAGCGCGGCAAGGTTCTGAAGCGTAATGGAACCAAGAATCCGCCCCTGTTTTTTCAGCGGCAGATTCTCCTTGGCTTCGATTGCAGTCTGCAGCCCTGCCGGCCAGCGCCGATTTTCCGCGACGCGGCCTTTGAATTCATCTACAAGCTCGATCTCATTGTGCTTGACGATGTATTCCACGTCGCGCCGAAGCAGAACCTGGGCATGCAGCGCGTCCTGGATTGCGGCAAGCATCGAGGCATAGCGCAGATCATAGAGATTGGGGCAATGCAGCGACTTCTCAACCACTGCAGCTCCATGGTCGGTCAGCTGGATGTTGCGGGCGAATTCATCAATCCTGTAATGGATTCGCGGCTGCAATTTGCCGGCAATGGCTGCGCAACGATACGCGAGGTCGATCGGAGCTGCGTCGCCTCCCGCAATCACCAGCGGAATGCGCGCCTCGTCAATCAAAATAGAATCGACCTCATCGAACAACGCACATCGGAATGGCTGATGGACAAGTTCGCAGGGATCGAGGCAGAGCTGATCGCGCAGGAAATCGAATCCGACTTCGTTGGGCGTGGCGTAAACAACATCACATGCGTAGGCCTTCCGGCGTTCCTCAGAAGACATACCCTGGTTTATATAGCGAACCGAGAGCCCCAGCGACCGATAGATCTCGCCCATCCAGTTGGCATCGCGCTTAGCCAGGTAATCGTTGGCGGTGAGCACGTGTACTCCGCCGCAGGCAAGCGCGTGCACGAAGACGGCGGGAACGGCAGCCAGCGTCTTGCCTTCGCCGGTTTGCATCTCCGCTATTTTCCCATCCGCCATTGCAAGTGCGCCGATAAGCTGGACATTAAATAGTTTCAGACCGAGAATCCGTTCGGACATCTCGGCGGCCAGCGCCATCGCCTCCGCAATCAGGTCCGGAGTGAATGCCTTGTTGCGCAAACGGCGGGCGATTTCCTGCAACTGCGAGTTTTCTTCCGCGTGCAGCAATGCGCGGCGCTCGTTGATCTGATTCAAAAGGGTTTGACATACGGATCCTGGATTTTGAGGACTTTCCGGCTGAAGGCCTTGAAAAAGCTTTTTGATCCAGGCGGCTGCCTTTCGTGCGAATTCCTCGGGCATTATCCTATTATATAAACGATCTACCAAAACGCCACGGATTCCACGGAAATACCGCCAATATCCGCGAGAAATTGGTGGATCATGGGATTTACAAAAACTATATCGGCCGTTATCAATTGGCGCCCGGCGCCATATTTACCGTGACGCTCGACGGCGATCATCTGATGACTCAGCTCACCGGTCAACAACCGATTGAAATTTTCCCCGAAAGCGAGTGGATATTTTTCCTGAAGCTGGTCGATGCGCAGGTCACCTTTGAACCCGACGGAAAAGGGCCTGCAAATGCTATAGCTTTGCACCAGAACGGCCGGGAGACGCGAGGAACGCGAGTCAGCGATTGACAGTTTGGGTCGGCAGCCGGCCGTATGACTGCTGGCTGCCGACTAATGACTGTCAACTACTTATTCCGGCTCCACTCTCGAATCTTTTCAATCTCGGCGTCTTTGATGCTCAGCGATTCCAGGAATTCCTGGTGAGCTTCCGGTTCCATTTTTTCGAACTGAACGTGCCAGTTGCGCATGTCCTGTTCCGTAAATCCCGCAGCCCGCATAATATCCACCCATCGATCTTTATTGATCATTTCCGCTCCCTGCTGAATTTGTTTTTGTTTTAGAAGCTGCACAATGTATTGCTGCTGCCTCTGGAAATTGGCGATTTCCCGGCCGAGAACGCGAAGCCTCCGCTGGAGTATTTTGACTGAAACGGTAGATTTGGATTTATCCAGAAGTTTTTTCATCTCTTTTAGCGGGATGCCAATCTGCCGGTATAGACAGATCTGCTCCAATCTCTCCAGTTCCGCCGGAGAATATTGGCGATAACCGGCACTGCTCCGGCTGTGAGGTTTGAGAAGCCCCAGCCGGTTGTAGTAAAGGAGAGCGCTGCGAGACAAACCCGAGGCTTTGGCCAGTGCAGAAATCGTAATCATAAGCGAAGCCTAAACTATGAAGTTTTAGACAGGTCAACAGGGAATGCGGAAAAATCTTGGTTTATTTGGGGCAAGGACATCTTGTTTTTAGGCGGGCAGATCGCCCTCGCTTCAGAGGTGGACTCTATTTTAATTCTGAGGCTCGGGGGCAGGCTCATCCCCCCAAATCACCCGGCGAGCACCCAGGTATCGCATGGAATACCAGATTTTATTCAGGTCGCTGACGATTACCTGTTTAGCTTTAAGAGCGGCATGAATGAACTTGTTGTCTCCGACATAGATTCCTACGTGCGTGGGGCGTTTTCCTCCTGAGGAGAAGAAAACGAGGTCTCCCATTTTAAGGTTGTCGCGATCGATCTTTTCGCCTTGCTGATATTGCTCGCGGGATGTTCGAGGCAATTCAATATTGAATTTTGAGAACAGCTTTTTTACAAGTCCGGAACAGTCAACGCCGTTTTCTTCTGATCCGCCTAGATGGTACCGCACTCCCAAAAACTGGAACCCAGCCTGGACTAGGCGAAGGCGAATTGGCTGGTCTGCAGAATTCTCACTCTGGTTTGCATCCGGTTCGATAATTTGAGGGGGGGCTTCTTTTGCCGGGCGTGTGTCCGGAGTTTTCGATTCGGCAATTTTGAGGGCATTCTTAGAAGGAATTTTGAGTTCTCGCCCTACCTGTATTATGTTGCTTTTTAAGTTGTTGGCCGATTTCAGCGCCGCAACAGTGGTTCCGCGAGCCGAGGCGATTCGGTTGAGCGTATCTCCCTGCCGAACGACATAAGAGCCGGTTGGGTTATTTTTTCCGCGTACTGTCTTTTTGCTCCTGGAATTTGTTTTTGCGGAATTGCCTGTTACTTTCGCATGGCCGCTAAACACACTGAGCACAAAAACAAACACAGTAAATATTATAGCAACGCGATATCTTCCTTTCATCGCCCCTTCCTATCAAAGCCAAAATTGCGCGAGCGGTTATCAGGATCTTTTTAGCGGATCGGCCGACAACCACTTTAGGGTTAAACAAAAGTTCATCTATCATATTCATTTTCAGCTGAAAAGCAACAAAAAGGTTAGAAGCGTTGTATTTTGTTTGGTTTAAGGGAGGAAGTGGGAATTGCCTTTAGAGCGGAAAAGAATTGGAAGCGCAGGCCATAAACATTGTGCGCATTATTTCCCCGCCTATATCGAACGACACCGAGCCCTTTGCGACAAAGCCCTGCGATCTATAGAAATCAACAGCCGCAATGGAAGAATAGACAAAGAGATCTTTGAAAAAAGCTTTCGGAGCCATGGCTGCGATATGCCCAAGAAGGGCCCGGCCAATGCCGGATCTTCGGTGTTCGGGCGAGACATACATCAGGCGGATTTCATTTAAATCCAATCCCGCAAGCCCTGTTATCCGGGATTCCGATTCATGCACAGCCACATAAAAAAATCTCGCGCGCTCCTCCATGCTCTGTGGTGTTTCGCTTTCCAGGAGTTTTCTCCGGACTGCAGCGGATAGCGAAGAATCCTCGCTAATACAGTTGTGAATGAGATTGTAGCAGGATGGAGCATCCTGAGGATTGAACTGCCTGATCATCGGTTTGAAATTATAGCAAATTCCAGGCTTTTTGGAGTTTCTGCCGGGAGGCTGCAGTCAAAATGGTATACTGAAACTCTGTCTTGGTGATGTTTCATGCAGGAGGTCGTGTTGACGCCAAAGAAAATATTTGCAGCAATCGCCATTTTAGTCATTGTTGCGGTTATGCAGCTGGATTGTACCCATCCAAGCACGGAAATGTTAAAAGTGGGTAATGCGGCTCCAAATTTCAAGCTTCGCAACCTGCAAGGCCGGGAGGTCTTGCTTAGTCAGTTTAAGGGCAAAGTAGTATTGCTCGATTTTTGGGCAACCTGGTGCGGCCCCTGCCGGATGACAATGCCGCTGATGGAAAAGCTTCAAAAGGAATTTCCCAAAAGTATGACGCTTCTGGCGATCAACTTGCAAGAACCGGCCTCGGTTGTGCGGGATTATGTGCGGGAGCAAAACATAGGCTCTGAAGTTTTGCTGGATGAAGATGGCTCCGTCGGTTCGATTTATGGTGCAGAGGCGATTCCCTTGCAGGTCCTCATAGACAAGGAAGGGAAGCTCCGACGTGTGCAGGCCGGCCTAGGCCCGGGCACAGTGGCCCAAATAAGATCGGAAATCCAGAGACTGCAATAACAAAAGCGCCACGGATTGCACAGATTCCACTGATTTATTGCATTGGAATCTGTGCAATCCGTGGCGCTTTTGTTTTAGTCGATGGATCACAACCGGCCGCGGTCGAGGGCTATTTGGACGAGTGCGTTGATGAATTCCGGGCGAAGATTCGGCGATTCAGACCTGTAAAACTCTTCTATGCCTGATTTAGCCGCAATCCTTTTATAGACGATATCAATTTCCTGCAGTGTTTCAACGTGATCCGACACAAAGCTGGTCGGAATCACCAGGACCTTTTTGATGCCTTGCTCTCCCATTCCCGAAAGAACTTCGTGCGTTGAAGGCCCGAGCCATTTAACAGGGCCTATTTTGCTTTGAAATGCCAGTTCCGAGCGATAGGAATTGCCCAACCTGGAGTTGATCAGTTCGACAAATTTTTTTGTCTGCTCCAGGTAAGGATCCCCCTGCTCCACATAGCGGGCGGGAATAGAGTGCGCGCTATAAAGCAGACAGATGTCCTTATCGTTTTGAGAAAATCGCGCCAATCCTTCCCGGATCAGGTCCGTCATCAATTCAATATATAGAGGTTCATCGAACCAGGCTTGGATTGTTGCTATTTTCATACTGTCCGAAAGCTTGAGACTGCGGTCGAGATCGCTGAAATGTTTCAGGCAGGATCCGGTTGTGGTCACGGAGTATTGGGGAAAAAGAGGAAGCAGAACAAGCCTCTCAATGCGATCAGTTAAAATCCTGTTAACCGCTTCATCAATGCTTGGCTTCCAGCAGCGCATTCCCAAATAAACTCGGGCTGGGGATCCTCTCGACTTTAATTCATCTTCCAATGCGGCTGCTTGCGCTTCAGTAATCCTGCGGAGCGGGGAACTCCCTCCTATCTGGCGATAGAGATTGCGCGACTTTTTTTGCCTGACGGAAGCGATCAGCCAGGCAAGGGATTTGCGGAGAAAATTGCTCCTGATCCTGATTATTTCCGGATCTGAGAAGAGGTTGTAAAGGAAAGGCCGGACCTCGGTCAGATTTTCAGGACCGCCCAGGTTGAACAGCAGAACGCCCTTTGCCACAGTTCGCAGCCTTGGAGTTACAGGGTTTTTGAGAAAACAGGCTTGCTCTTCGGCTTTTGCAGATACTTGTCGAAAACCATCCCGACATTGCGAATAAAAATGCGGCCGAGCGTTGTGACGGAAATGCTTCCACTACTCAGAGCCACAAGCCCGTCCTTTTGCAGCGAATCCAGCCGGCCAAGCTCATCCGCAAAGTATTCGTCGAAATGAATGCCGAACTCGGAGTCGATCTCCTTTTTGTGGAGAACGCAATGGCAGAGCAGTTTGCTGATGACGGTTCTCCGGACGACGTCGTCATCGCTCAATTCTATGCCGCGCATTACGGGAAGCTCATTCCGTTCGATAGCGGCATAATAGTCTTTCAGGTCTCTGCAGTTCTGTGCGTAAACCCTCTCGATGCCGCTGATAGAGCTGACCCCCGCTGCCAGGAGATCAGCGCCGGCTTTAGTAGTGTAACCTTGAAAATTCCGGTGCAGGGTGCGGTTGCTTTGAGCCTGACAGAGCTCATCATCGGGGCGGGCGAAGTGATCCATTCCAATGTACCGGTATCCCGCGCTCGTAAACCGCTCGATCCCCGCGCGAAAAATCTGGTACTTATCCATGCCTTGCGGGAGATATCTGGCAATGGCGCCCTGTTGCTTTTTAAGCCACGGGACGTGAGCGTAGCTGAACATGGCGATGCGATCCGGACCAAGGCCGATAACCTTGTCTATCGACTTAACGAAGCTTTCCACTGTCTGTTGGGGAAGCCCATAAATAAGGTCGATATTGATCGATTCGAATTTGAGGGACCGGCAAAAATCGAATGCGGCTTTGGTCGCCTCATATGGCTGGATCCGTCGCACGGTTTTTTGCACAACTGGATCGAAATCCTGAATCCCCATGGAAACCCGGTTGAATCCAAGTCGGCGCAGCGTCGCCAGCTGAGCCTCCTTCGTTACCCGTGGGTCAATCTCGATTCCGACTTCCGAATCCGAAGCAATAGCAAAGCGTTCTTTGAAATAGAAGAAAAGGTCCTCGATCTGCGAAGCGTCAAGGTATGTAGGTGTGCCCCCTCCCCAGTGGAACTGGACCACGGGCCGTGAGGTGTCGACTATTTTCGCGAGTCTGTCAATTTCCCATTTCAGCTTTTCGAGATAAGGTTTTAGAACTTCGTGATTTTTGTTGATGACGACATTGCAGCCGCAAAAAAGGCACAACCGGTCGCAAAAGGGAAGATGCATGTAAATGGAGAGAGGCCTGGCAGGCCGGGCTTCATTGGATTTTTTGAGAGCCTGCTCGTAATCCGACGGCCCAAACGAATCTACCCACTCCGGTGCAGTAGGATAACTGGTATATCGTGGGCCGGGGACATTGTAACGGTCCAGGATCTCCTGAGTGACATTCAGGGTTTCGCCCTGAATCTTAATATCGAATTGCATAGAGGAAATCTATCACAGGATTGCCTGTGGTGAAACTCCATGTTTTTCGTGTGCCAGGCGCTGCTACGTGGCTTATGTAGACCTGACTCCAATCCGAGCCGGCCTGGCAGCAACTCCGGAGGAAAACGGTTTCACCCTATGGCGGCGTGACTCGAAAAGGCTATGCCGTTCTGATGTGCGTCCCGTAGGGACCCAGCGAAAATAGCCCGGCACTTTAGTGCCGGGATCCGGGTGAGAAAAATAAAATTAGTCCCGTAGGGACGATTGAAGCCATAGAGGATCGATAGCTCAGTCGTCCCTACGGGCCGCAATCGGTTTGCCCCCATTCTTGCGCATGCCCTTAGCGCTTATGGACGCGAGCCCTTTCAGGGTTGAAATTGTATTCGCCTTCTACCCAGGGGTGGCGCGAATAGCACGCAACCCTTGAGCTTTGGGACGCTGCCCCGTTGTTTAGGCAGAACGTAAACGGCGCTGAATCTTTTGGGGATAGTCTCAGTGTCACGTGCGGAGTAACAGTCAGCGCTTTGCGGGCGGAGTGTTCATTGTTCGTAGAACGTCGCACTCACGCCATCGGCGCGGCGGAGCGCAATATCGGATATTTTGACCGTTGGAAT
>JAHFUH010000654.1 GCA_023265215.1 Acidobacteriota bacterium | reverse complement strand
CGTGTGGGATTGTAATGAATTGGGATCGATCCCTGAGCTGCCGTCCAACCCGACTGTTCATATTGGCCACTGAAGTGGGGATAATAATGCAGGTTGTTAATCTTCCATACGCCGTTTTCCTGCATGTATTCATTTTCATATATTCCGCCGGTCCAAGAGGCGGAGTTCCCATATTCACCCAGGATGGCGAATTCGCGCCAGCGCCCCTTTGCAGTTTTGCCGTCAGGAGCCAGGGTCACGACCGGTTGCAGCATGATGTGCGAATAGAGTTGGCCATTGCGCAAGCCAATAGATCCTCTGCCGATTTCTTGCAGAAAAAAATTGCGCATCCCCTCTTTCCCAAGCATACCGGAGGGAAAGTGAGCAAGAGCGTTGTCGGCAAACAGATCCGCCAGGTCATTCCATAGCCCGAGTTCGGCATAATGACCATAGCTGTTCTGCAGTCGTTTGACGGCGCGGATTGCCTCCACTCCGCTGATTCCTGTTTCCAGCCGGGCGATCCGCTGTTGAAGGGGTGCAAGCTTGGCGCTATCATCCGCGGCAACCGCAGAGGCACCTGACAGAAAGCAAAAATTCAGGATTAAAATAAAGACTTTCATGAACCGGGATTGTACACCGGTTTCTGATGGTTTAGGGCCTGTCAATGAATAACGTTTACACTTTGCCCCGGTCCGGCTTCCGAAATGAAATGGAGTCTTTTACTACCACGCCGCGGAACGTGTGAGTGGCTGCGGCTTTGTCGCCGAGAATCCGGTTTTGACCAGCGGTTCGTCGGACCGGTCACAATGAACCACACTGTAGTAAAACTGACGAACAACAGTCGAATGCTATGGGCTCACGCTTACATCTTCATTCGCAGACCGTCGCTCATTTTTATCGTGATCAGCGCCAGGGGGGGTGAGGAAGACACCGTAGAGAAGTATCTTGCCGTCGTCGAGTTGAAATGAGCAGAGAGTCGGCGATCGAATTATTGACTGATTCGATCGACACCTGTGGATCAAAACTTTTCAAAACGTTTTTCAGGAGATGTGTTATCGAGAAAAAAAGGCCGGCAATTTCCACATCTCGACTTCGCAGACCTGTGCTATATTGCCCTTGGCCTCAGGATCCATGCAAAATTCTGATATGGAAGCATCAAGCGGGACACACCCATCAGGCTGGATTCGCGGCATGACCTCCTGGTATTTGGGCCTGTCGGCATCATCCTACTGTTAGGTACAAGTCTCTGGCTCAGCCCGTTCTACAGAACTGGGCCCCCTCCCCCTTATCCGACAGGCTACGTCGTACACATACGGTGTCGCAGCGATCGAGTCCATCCTGGCATACTACGGGCAAGTATTTATGGAGGATAGCCCCGCAATGGCAAAGCGGAAGCGTCGAGCGCAGTCCGCCAACTGGTGTTCAGCAGAAACCACGTGAGCGCTTCGGGTTAAATACCGCCCGCGTCCGCGATTGGACATCTTTCGAATTTTTATTATATTTTATATCAGATGAAAGGATAGACGACATGCCGGGTTATTCGAACAAATTCGTAACCTATTACACTGACCCAGCTGACCCCTCAAATTATTCCCAAGTAAAATTGCAGGATTTATGAATAGAAGTCCTTCGAATAGCAAACCATTTGGAAAGCTAGAAAGGAGAGTATGAGCACTTTACAGATCGCTCAAGGCGACGGCGGCACCATAGGCATTGATGCGGCAGCCGTAGAAAATCTCAGAGCATCACTTCGAGGACGTTTATTGATGCCCGGTGATCCTGGTTATGATGAATCTAGAACCGTGTGGAACGCCATGATCGACCGCAAACCGGCACTGATTGCCCGTTGCATGGGAGTGGCGGATGTGCGAGCGGCGGTGAATTTTGCCCGAAAGCACAAACTGCTGACGGCGATCAAAGGTGGCGGCCACAATATCGCCGGCAGCGCAGTCTGCGATCGCGGTTTTCAGATCGACCTGTCGGGGATGAAATCGGTCTATATCGACCCGAATTCGAAGACGGCTCATGTTGAACCGGGGGCAACTTTGAGAGACTTGGACCATGAGGCTCAGGAGTTCGGGCTGGCAACTCCACTGGGGATTAACTCAACGACGGGAGTGGCTGGATTAACGCTTGGCGCCGGATTCGGATGGTTCTCCCGAAAGCGCGGAATGACGATAGACAATCTTAAAGCGGTTGATATCGTCACAGCGAATGGCGAATTCCTGCGCGCCAACAATAGGGAGAACTCCGACCTATTTTGGGCGATCAGAGGCGGTAGTGGAAATTTCGGGATCGTTACCAGATTTGAATTCAAACTGTATCCGCTTGGACCCGACGTGCTGACCGGATTGGTGGTTTACGACCTGAATGAAGGCGTGTCGGTTTTGAAGCAGTATCGGGACTATGTCAAGAAACTGGGTGATGAAACAACGATCTGGACCGTGCTGCGGCACGCTCCGCCGTTGCCTTTTCTCCCTGAAAGTTTCCACGGCAAGGAAATGGTCGCTTTCGCAATGTTTCATTCCGGCAAGCCGGAAAAAGGGGAAAAGGCTTTTAAACAAGTGCGAAAGTTCGGCAAAGTGATCGGTGAACACATAGGCCTTCAGCCCTATAAAATGTGGCAGCAGACATTTGATCCGCTTTTAGCTCCGGGGGCGCGGAACTACTGGAAGTCACATAATTTCACGGACATTCCGGATGGTCTGATTGATGTTGTAATTCAGTATGCAAGCAAGCTCCCTTCGCCACAGTGTGAAATCTTCTTTGGAGGGATTGGCGGTGCGACGACACGTGTGAAACCCGACGAAACTGCCTATCCGCATCGCGACGCGATCTACGTGATGAACGTACATGGCAGGTGGGATAATGCTGCTGACGACGAACAATGCATTTCCTGGGCGCGAGAATATTTCAGAGAGTCGGCTCCGTTTGCGACCGGCGGTGTTTATGTCAATTTCATGTCTGATGACGAGGCGGGGCGCGTCGAGTCTGCTTACGGCGGGCATTTCATGAAGTTGTCAGCCGTGAAGAAAAAATACGATCCGGAGAATCTATTCCGCATGAATCAAAACATAAAACCGGCGTTCTAGGAGCCTGTCCGAGTATATAGGAGGGGCCGCGTTCCTGGCTTCGCGTGGGCAGATGCAAGGCGCCGCGACGCAGGCGATGCGGGGACATCGTCGAGGAGCGGCAACGAAGCAGATGCCCGCGCGAAGCCGGAACCCAAAGGGATCTGGGTCCGAAGGCCCAGCCGCATGGGGCTTGCACGATCTGGGTCCGCGCAGCGGCCCAGCGCAATCGCCGCGTTGCTCGTCGTCAACGATGTCCCCGCATCGCCTCCTCCTCGCGCCTTGCGCTCGCCGTGCAAGCCCCATACGCGCGA
>JAHFUH010000139.1 GCA_023265215.1 Acidobacteriota bacterium | reverse complement strand
CCTCCGCTGGTAAGATTCTTTATGTCCGCGTCCTCCCAGGTGACGATGTCGACGACTCCGGGGATGGATCTGGCCTTCATGGTGTCGATCTTTTTGACGCGCGCGTTCGCATAGGGGCTTCTGAGAAACTTGGCGTGGAGCATATCTGGAACGACATAGTCGATGCCGTATTTTGCTTCGCCGGTTGCCTGCGCCCAGGACAATACGCCTGGAAGGTTCGCTTTCCCGACAACTCTGAAATCTTTTCTGGTTCCGTTTACTCCTGCTAAGTCCGCCATATCATGACCCTTTCATTTACATCAGCCGCTTCCGTAGTTCGGTGGGATGACGATAGATTTCTTCTCCTGCCATAGGAGCCGCCTATATATTTTGCAGACAGGCAGTGCGATCCTGCCCCGGGCATTCATTATAATGTATTGGCAGGGGAAGAAGAATTCCTTGATCTGGGTCAAGTTTAAAAAAATGCTGCTCGGCAGTTGCGAGGAGCCTGCCCGAGTATTAGGCGGGGTCGCGTTCCGTGGGCAGAGGCAAAGGCGCCCGTCTCATGGTCGGACAGGCGCCTCCACTTAATCCGTGGTCTCGGATGGATTACTAAAAGACGATGCTAATTTTCTTTCCGCCGAATTGAAGCATTTTCAAGACATCACGGCCGGAAGAATCCTTTTCTATCCCCATTGAGTTAAAGTCAAATTTCTTGTCCGCCATGACAACCTTACCTTTAACAACAATTGGGGCTTTCCCTTCAGTGACAAATGTCACTGTGGCTTCCGGGCTATTGGATTTCCATTTCACACTGTATTCACCCGGATTAATTTCAGTTCCAGCGGCGAGCAATTTGGTTGTTACACCAAAATTGCCGGAACCGCTTTTTGTCTCGGCCAATATAGGCGCGGCAGCCAAAAGAACCAAAAACATGACAATGATGCAATTTCTACTATTGAACATTTAATTTTCTCTCCCTCTTCAAAAAAATGGACAAAAATGTACCTACTGATTGTCTATTCAGCAAAATTGGGTGGGGATTAAATCGAAGTAAAACGGATTACTTACCTTAAACCCTCATCGCACTTCTCAAACATCCGAAATAATAAATACGCAGACACTACCCAAAGTGTTTCGTTTGGTCGAAAATCTTGAAGCGATATATAATCGGATGGATGCAAATTATGGAGGGCAGGCAGAATATTCAGAACATAGGAAAAACGCCTTTGAAGGTACGGTTATCCGCATTCTTCCTGGTGCTCCGCGTATTCCGCACCCCGCCAACCGGTAACGCCGGTCCTCGGCACTCCCTGGAACATAGTAATGAATTGCACGACTAATCGAGTTTCGAAGATCGTCCTGATACTGGGGGCTATCACTGGATTTGCCCTAATCGTTATTACGCCGCCTTTCCAGGTGCCGGATGAAGGCGCTCATTTTTTCAGAGCTTATCAGACTTCCACACTGAATCTGAAGCTGGAGAATCGTGATGGCCGCATAGGCGCGGACCTTCCCCGTTCGCTCCTGGCCACCCGAATGTTGTTTGATACTTTTGCATTGAACCCATCCCGAAAAGTCGATCGGTCTCTGTATGGCCGCGCACTGGCTCTCAAGGACGGAGAGAGTGCATTTTGTTCAACGATACTCCCTTACCCTCCCGTGGCTTATGTTGCGCAAGCCATTGGCCTGGCAATCGGAAGAACTGTGTCACCGGCGCCGATTGTCGGATTCTATCTCGCGAGGATTATGAACCTTGCGCTCTTTCTCTTCCTGATTGCGTGCGCCGTTCGTTGGATGCCCGCAATAAAATGGGGGATGGCGCTGCTTGCGCTGATGCCGATGACCCTTTACGAAGCGGCCTCCGTTTCTGCCGATGCTTACACAATTGGAATTTCCTTTCTCATGATTGCATTTTTACTGCATTGTGCAGCCGGAGATGGGATCCTGAATGCCCGGGAGATCAGTTTCATTATGGCGGGCACGGTGCTCCTGTCTTTTGCAAAGCCCGGCTATTCCCCTATAGTTTTTCTCGCATTTCTCATTCCGCGGCAGCGTTTTGGAACAGGAGTGCGAAAATTCCTTGTAACCGGCGGAATGCTGATTCTTGCTCTGGCGATCGGGATATGCAGCATCTACACCATGCACGGCCTTGTCCTGGGTCCTCCCGGCGTCGACAGCGCCGCGCAGTTCCAATCCATACTTGCGCATCCGGTCGGTTATCTCGCGATTCTCTTCCGCTGTGTGTTTCGCGCGTCTCAGTTCGGGTCGTTTATCGGCTGGTTCGGCTGGCTGGAATTGCGGCTGCCGTTGTGGATCATTCTTCCATACGTTTTTTTTCTTATAGCGGTCGCATTTGAGAAACACCGTATTTTCATGAACACCAGGCAACGGCTATTCATTGCAGGCTTGTTCGCACTTCTGGCCGCCTTGATATTTACAATCCAGTATCTTTCTTATACACCGGTCGGCAAAAGAAGCATCGACAGCGTGCAGGGGCGCTACTTCATTCCATTTGCGCCGCTTTTCCTGCTGCTTTTTAAAAGCCGGAGGATCTCTTATTCAATTGACGAAAATACGTTTGTGCGGCGTTTGCTGATAGGATTTATCATTTTTGTGCATGTTACATCGGCAGCACTTCTCATTCATCGCTATTACTAATGAGTTTATATTAAAACGACATCGCAGGTATTTCAATGTAGACGCGGCGTCTCGCCGTGTGCGGCATGCGATTTATGAGGCGGCGCTACGCGCCGGGACGGCGCGTCTACCGGACCCTTGGAGTAATATCCCGAAATCATCTCACAGGAAGCAATCAGAATCAGAAGATAATTGACTGAATAGTATCGGTACTCCTGCCAGGACGGCAGCAGCAGGAAACGCACGGCAAAATTAGCCCAGGCCAGCAACAGCAGCCAGGGATAGGCGCTTTGTGCCGGCCGGAGCCGGAAGTGGCAGTATGCGGCGGCAGCGGATAGGATCACAAAAGGGATGAAGCGGGAATCAGCGGTTATATGCTGAAGCCCCGAAAACAGCGCCTGCCAATAATCGTGCAGTTTCAGGTGCACTTCCACTTCCGCGGGATTCGGAATGTTGTTTACATAAGTGTAATAGAAAAACTTTTCATAACCGTAATTGCCAAATAACTTCTGGATCAAAAAATATAAAACCATCGAAGAAATTCCCGCAATCACGCTTTGAACTTTTGTAAGCGGAGATTGGGATTCATCTATCCAACAACAAATTGCCGCCACCATAACGGCAAGAATGACCGTTTCAGGTCGAACCATTATGGCGGACAGCATCAGCGCGATCCCAAGTCGAGGCCGCTTCAGACGGAACAGAGCAAGGAATGAACCGAAAATTGGAACCATCGCCAGGGAATCGGGCGTGGAGAAACGTGCGAGATTGCTGAGCGGGTGGTTGCCGGCCCAGCAGAACGCCGCAAGCACCAGCAGCCAGAAGGTTCGATTCATAAACTCCGGCTGCCAAAACAACAATAATATTCCGAAACAGGCAAAGGAAAGGGCAGCGACAATCCAGGTGGCAGCCGAATATGTTTGAGTCAATCCAACAGCACGGATCAACCGTATGCTCGCGATATAGGCGGGCTTGTTTGTGTAAAACGGCAGGTTCTGAACAAAACGCTCGGGATCATTGGAACGCGCATTGGTCTCTGCAATTTCCTTGCGCCATTTATAAGAAACTCCCTGTTCAACATCCTGCAGGGTTTTCCGGTGAATTTCCGCAGGCTCTCGCTCCTGCCAGGAAATGGCCGAACCGACGTACGCCACCATGTCCCAGTTTGTATAAGGTTTCAAAAAACCAAGTGCCGTCGCGATGCCAAAAGAAACAACAAAGGCAACTAGCGAGAATGCGAACCAGATTTTCCCACCACGGATCGGCATCGTCCTCACTGTCCTATGAGCATCGGCGGAGCGCCTGATCCTGCATAGTTTTTCCTGGGAGCGCCGGCGTCCCGCCGGCCACCGTTTGAGTTGCTGAGCATTCGCCGTTTCACCATTTCTTTCGATATAAGAACGACGGGATTGCTGCTTGAAAACTTCATAAAGTAGCTCTTCGTCATCCCTGCCGGCGAGACGCCTAATGCCGCATAGTTTTTATAATTGAGGCCCAAAGGGCCGGCGGTAAATAGCCCCGAGCGTAAGCTCGGGGTGGAAGCGGCGAACATAGGAGGCCCGAAGGGCCGGCACAACAGCTGAAGTGCCGCACCTTCGGCGCTCATTGCACGCTCAATCCTATCCCGGCCTTACGGCCGGGCCTATTCACTGGCGGTCCTTCGGACCTAAAAACCTCTCTATTCAAAAACTATGCAGCATTGGGCGGGACGCCGCCGCTCCCAGGAAAGTTTTATTCGAAAACATCATTGATATGGATGACTTTGATGTTTTGCTCCTGCACCGGGATCGGGTAGGAGGAGATTATTTTATCCTCGTCGATCACTTCTTTCGCCTGAGGCCCTGGATAGGTAATCGTTGTAGGTTTGCCGGAGAGCAGCTGTTTTTTGAAATCTTCGGCGTCTTTCGTGATGACAACGACCCACATGCCCTGCGACTGCAAATGCTTCGCAATTGAATTATTCACCTGATCCCGCGTAACAGCGTCGAGCCCCGCCTTGATTGAGTTTAAAAAGCCGGGATCCGGCATCCCGTAGAATTTATCATCAACCCTATAGGCCAGCCTGCGGCTGAGAGTGGCGCCGAAATTCACTGTGTAATTTTTCAGAAAAAGCTTTGTCGCTTCAAAATCAGCCGGGCTAAGACCTTTTTCCCGAACTCCCGCCAACTCTCGCATGGCGGCCCGAATTGCAAACAGTGTTCGATCGTGAAGATTGCCCGGCGCAGTGGCAGCAACCGGTCGCAGCCAGATTTCGAAAATCTGTGAGCGGCGGCTGACATTTGTGGGCGGAACCTGCGTTGCATACCCGCGCGGATAAGCTTCTATGTAAGAGTAATCGCCGTAGTTCATGCCCCGGATCTCCCGGATGACCTGATAGAGGTGGCTGAAGGAATTGCGATGCTCGCCCATCCATGAATTGAAAAGCATCATGGAATAGAAATCCTTATCGGGACGAAGCAGACTCATAGGAAAACCGATCGACACCGGGCTGGTGTTGGTATTTTTTTCAACCAGCAGGAAGTGAATGCCTTGAATGGAAGCGGGCTGAGATTTTGTCACGGGCGGGATTTCTCCGGACGGCAATGCATCAAAATCGTCCCGGACTCGCCTTTTGAAACCAGCAGGCCATCCGCCGCCCACGGCCACCGTAATATTGTTTCTCGTGTAATTCTTCGAATAAAAAGCTTTCACATCATCCAGGGTAATCGAGTTCACGGACGTGACGTAGCCTTCCTCCGGATGCTCATATGGAGTGCCGCGATAAATTTCATGATAAAGAAGCTCTTTGGTGAGCTCCTCATCATTTGAAAAACGGCGCGTCTGTTTCAGGTAATTCATCATCTGGGATTTGATGCGCTGAAAATCCTCCGTTTTGAAAGCGGGGGCAAGAATAGCATCTTTGAAAAGACTGTAGTAAGGCTCCAGATAATCTTTGTGAATGCGCCCGGTAAAATCAGTCATCTCCTTATCGACGCTGGAGTCGTAGCTTGCCGCCATAGGGTACAGTTTATTCAGAATCTGCTCATAGCTGTTGTTCCGGGTGGCGCTTTCAGCGAGGAGACCGGCGGTCAATGCAGCCAAACCTTGTTTGCCCGGCGGATCGTTTTGCGAACCGCAATGAATCCAGATATTAAAGGCTACGAAAGGAGAAGCCGGTTCTTTGATCACGATGGCATCATCCCCGGCGACGTTCGACTGCTTTTTCCGGGAACACGATGCAGACAAAAGCACCAGGGAAGAAATCATCGCAAGAAAAAAGATTCTGCTTATCATCTGGCGTCCTCCTTTGCCGGCATCAGGGTTACGGTGGTGCGGCTGTTGTCCACAAAGTATTTGTTTGCGGCTGCACGCACGTCCTCAGGCGTAATCGAATCCAGCGTCCGGTAATAAGTCTCAATTGCTTCTATCCCGCCGGTGAATACAACGATAGAACGCAGCGCGAAGCAAATCCCCTGGGCTGTTTCGAGGCTCATGAGAAATCCGTATTTCATCGCGCTTTTCGTGTCCTGCAGCATTTTGGGATCACAAAGATTTTGGCGGAAATTGGCGGCAGTGCTTTCAATTTCTTTCTCGATCATGCCCACATTGGCCGGATCAGAAACCAGGGCGGTAACACTCAGCAATTGCGGATCCCGCATCAGTTCGAAATCGCCACCGAGCGATTGAACCTTTTGCTCCTTTATGACCAGTTTTCGATAAATATCGGAATTGGGCCCGAAAGCAATCATTCCCAGCACCTCCGCGGCTACCGCCGATTTATCCGCAGCATTCCAGGCTGGTCCTTTGTAACTAACGCTCAAAATGGGAAGCGTACGTCCCGGGAATTCGACCACAGCGCTTCTTGGAGCTTTCTGCGGCGGTTCCGGTTTGATTTCCGGGGCATGGTAGCCACGCTTCCATGGGGAATAATATTTTTTTATAAGCTGCTCCGCCCGGTCGAAATCGAAATCCCCGGCAAGGAGCAGCACACAGTTTTCAGGCCTGTAATAGCGGCGATAAAAACTCAGGCTGTACTGGTATCCTTCCGGCATGCTGCGGACATCCTTTTCGAAACCAATCGTCAAATGCTTGTAGGTATGCTGGTCGAAAGCCGTGTCCATTGTTTTTTCGGCCAGGTGCTGATAAGGATTTGCGCGCCCCTGGCTGAACTCCCCCAGAATCGCGCCCGCCTCCGTGCGGAATTGCGATTCCGTGTAGTCCAGGTGCATGAACCGGTCGGATTCAAGATCCATGATCTGATCGAGAGAATCGGAGGACGCCACCAGGTAATAGTTAGTGAAATCATTGCTGGTCGACGCATTTCGCATGGCACCGATTTTGCTGGTAACGTCGTCATAATGCGGGTACCGGGCTGTGCCGTGAAACATCATATGCTCGAAAAAATGAGCATATCCGCTTCTGCCGGGCTCCGGCTCATCGCGCGCGCCGGTGCGAACCACCGTCACAAAAGCGATCTGCCCCGGAGCACCCGCATTGATCAGGTAGGCTTTGAATCCATTCTCAAGCTGCACAAGCCTGTAATTGAACGGAAATGTTTTCTTCTCCGCTCCTATGGAATTGGGCAGCACCAGGCCCAATAAAGGGAGCAGAAGCAAGGCTGTTTGCATTCGCATTGAATTCCTCCGACGGGTTTCAGTCATCAGCAATCAGTACATCATCTATCCCGCAGCAAACGATCGTTACTCGATACAACTAGTTTTCGTCATTATATGCTGCTCATATAATAATTGCGCATTATGGTTGAGGCCCGAAGGGCCGGTAATTAGTAGGCCCGGCCGTCAGGCCGGGAATAAGATCGAAATTTCATGAGCGCTGAAGGCGCGGCACTTTAATTTTGGGCTGTGCCTGCCCTTCGGGCCTCATTTCTTAATCCCATTCAACCCCGAGCTTACGCTCGGGGCTATTCCCTACCGGCCCGTCGGGCCTTAAATAGTAAAGTTGAACGAGCGTTCACTTCACTGATGGCTGACAGCTGATCGCTAGTTTTTAAGCATGTCCAGCGCTTCGGGCCGCGGGGCATTGCGCTCGTTGTCCCAATAGGGGGACAACTTGCGCAGGTTCGCCACGATCTGCGGAAACACCTCAATTATTTTGTCGACATCTTCTTCAGTATTGTACCGGCTGAGGCTGAAGCGCACAGATCCATGGATGGCGGTAAACGGCACCTTCATCGCCCGCAAGACGTGGGACGGTTCCAACGATCCCGATGTGCATGCGGAACCGCTCGAGGCGCAAATTCCAAAAGCGCTCAGCTGGAACAACATTCCTTCGCCTTCAATGTAGTGGAAGGAAATATTCAGTGTATTGGGGAGCCGGAGCGCGCCTTTGCCGTTTACCTGGACCGAAGGGATCTTTTCGATCAGCGTACTTTCCAACCGATCCCTCAATTGCTGGATGCGTGCTTCATCCCGCTCGCAGTTCTCCGTTGCCAGCGTCAGCGCTTTGCTGAGACCGATAATATACGGAACGTTTTCGGTGCCCGCGCGCCGTCCATCCTCCTGGTGGCCGCCGAGCATAAAAGGCCGGCAGCGCGAACCGCGCCGCATGAAAAGAACGCCAATTCCCTTGGGTGCATGAAGTTTGTGCCCGGAAAAGGAGAGCAAGTCGACATAGGGAAGGCCGCTGACCAGGTCTATCGGCAGTTTGCCTACAGTTTGGGTGGCGTCCGTATGAAAAACAATAGCAGGATCCGTTTGTTTGGCAATCCGCGACAACTGCTCGATTGGAAACACCACGCCCGTTTCATTGTTGGCGTGCATAATAGAGACCAGCAGCGTGCTGGGCGACAAAGATTGAATGAATTCGCGCAAATCCAGATTGCCGTTTCTGTCGACCTTGAGATAAGTTACCTTATAGCCGTTGCGTTCCATTTCCCTGCAGACTTCCAGAACAGCCGGGTGTTCGACAGCGGTCGTTATGATGTGCTTTCGGTTTGGGTTTCCGTGTGCCGCTCCGAGGATGGCGGTATTGTTGCTTTCGGTGGCGCAGCCTGTGAACAGAATCTCCTTGGGATCCACGCCCCCGAGGCAGCCGGCAATATTTTTCCGGGCTGAAGCCACAGCCTGGCCTGTTTGCCGCGCCGGTTCATACATCGAGCTCGGATTATAGTAGTCTTCCGTCAGGAAAGGGATTATCGCCTCGTAAACTTCCGGGGCGATTCGAGTCGTTGCGTTGTTGTCAAGATAAGTGATTTTCATAATCGATCACACCTGGATAACCCGGATCCGCTCATCCACCTGGTCTTTCAATAAGCGCTCGACCATCATTTTGAGAGTCTGGCCGGCCCCCGCGCAATTGGAGCAGGCGCCCCTCAGAGTGCAATAAACCAGGGTGTCCTTGATATCCACAACCTCCACATCCCCGCCATCCATTCGAAGTGAAGGCCGGATGTATTCTTCAATCACCTTTTCGACTTTTTTTGAGAACTGGTACGGTGAAACCCTGGATTCTTCGTGGCCTTCGATCGAAACGAGCTGAGAAGGGCCTGAAACAGCGGCGGATTCCCCTTTCCATACCTGGTCGAGCAAATCCTGAAGACCGCCGGGGACGTGATGGCAGGAAGAGCATCCGCCGCCCGCTTTAATGGCATTGGTAATTTGCGGAATGGTTCGAAGGTTCAGCTCCCGGATTTTCCGGATTATGTACGGCTCCGTAATAGAGAAGCATTTGCAGACAATTCGCCCTTCTTCGGTTTCCTGGTCGTGCATGTCAATGCCCATGCTTTTCAAATCAACGCCGCGGCGCTGCGCCCAGTTGAAAACAGCCGCCTCGAGCGCTTCGGCACCCATAACGGAACAATGGATTTTCTGCTCCGGCAGGCCTTGAAGGTAATCAACAATGTCGCTGTTGCGGATTTTGAGAGCGGTGATTGGAGTGTAACTCCCCTTCTCAATGATATCGCACAGAGCCTCGGAAGATGCAATCGCCGAAGTGCAGCCGAAAGTGAGGTACTTTGCCTCCGTAATGACATCCTTTGTCGGATCGTTCGGATGCCGGCTGACCCGGAATGTGAATTTCATTGAATCGCCGCAAGCGATCGAGCCATGCTCGCCCAATCCATCAGGATTTTCAACCTCGCCCAGGTGCGTACCCGGCTTGCCATGAACCGCATCCATGAACAACTGTTTTGTTTTTTCGCTGTATTCCCAACCCATTTAATAACTCCGCCATGAGATCAAAATGCATTGCCCGGTTGCAAAGGGAGCCTGAGGCTCCATCCAATATCCAATCGTTCTCAAAGAGGATACTATAACTCCTCCGCGTCTGCCGCGCAACTTACAGGATTCGCGCGAGCGCAAACGGAAGTGAGAGTCAGCGGCCGTATGGTTTTAGGCCCGAAGGGCCGGCAGTGAATAGGCCCGGCCGTTAGGCCGGGATAGGATTAGATATAAAATGAGCGCCGAAGGCGCGGCACTTCGTCTGGGGTGCCGGCCCTTTGGGCCTCTTATTGTCTATCGCTCCCACCCCGAGCTGACGCTCGGGGCTATTTACTGCC
>JAHFUH010000653.1 GCA_023265215.1 Acidobacteriota bacterium | reverse complement strand
ATTAGATTGAGCAGCATCGAGCCGATGCGGTTTGATCGCGCCATCGTCAGCATTGCAGCGAAACAACCGTCCTTTGCGCATCATTTCCACATTCCTGTGCAGAGCGGAAGCGACCGGATCCTACGTCTTATGAAACGGCCGTACAAAGCGGCGAGATTCCGTGACTTGCTTCAGCACATCCGGAGCGAGATTCCCGATGCCGGACTGGGCACCGATATTCTGACGGGATTTCCGGGCGAAACCGATCAGGATTTTGAGGATACCTGCAAACTGGTGCAAGATTCGCCGTTAACATATCTGCATGTGTTTCCCTTCTCCCCAAGAGAGGGCACCGCTGCCGTTTCTTTTCCCAACCGCATTCCTTCGAAAGAAATGAAACGCCGGTTAGGGATACTGCTGGAAATTTCGCGGACCAAGAACCTGTTGTTCCGCCGCAGTTTTATAGGCAAAATTCTGCCGGCTATCACCCTCTCCCAGGAAGAGGATCTAGGCGAATCCATTGTCCTTACCGGAAATTACATTCATGCGCGCGTCCCTGGGCTTGCCGTGCCTTCCAACCGCCTGGTGGATGTCCGGATAGACGATGTCCAGCCCGAATCCACCTCCGCGTCCCTGGCAAAATAGGGGACGCTACCCTATTTTCTCAGCCCAAATCCAGAGAAGAGCTATTTCTAAGGGTGAAAATAGGGTAGCGTCCCCTATTTGTGATCCTCATCACAAATCAGGAATCCCCGATCGCCGATGAAACTCGTGGAGCCTTCAAACCATGCTACTGTCCTCGATATTGCAGATTCTGAATCAATATCAACCTCAGCCGGTGGCTTCTCAAAAGACAGTGCAACCCTCGGCGGAAACATTTTCCGCTGCTTTGGAAAATTCAGGATTGCAGAAGATCCGAATGGAAATCGCGGCAGCAGCTGGTTTGCTCAGGCCTTTGAGCCCGGAACACATTGAGCCTGTTACATTGACAGGACCAAGCCTTGAAAAATTGATGCAGACGATCGCGAAACTCAAGGAATCCGGTCAATCCCGGGTAGTCGATGTTTTCGAGTAACGCATGTCCTAAGGGCATGCTCAAGAATTACTTGGCATTTTGCTGCTGGCCCCCAGGCCCGCTGGCTAGGCGCGAGCGACGAGAACTGGGTCCGAAGGCCAGCCATGCCGGGCTGCATGTAAGGAGTGAGCAACAACGCCAGCGGGCCTGCGGGCCGCAGCCCGAAGGGGCGCGGCGGCGGGCGGGCATCTGCTTCGATGCCGCTCCTCGACGATGACACCGCATCGCCTGCGTCGCGTCGCCTTGCATCTGCCCGCCCGGCGTTCGCGCCAAAATGCCAAGTAATTCTTGCGCATGCCCTAATCCTCCAGGATCGCTATGGCCACGGCCCAGTTCTCAGAGTGAGAAAGGCTGAGATGGAATTTTTGCGCCCCTAAAGATCCGCTGATTTTCAGAGCCTCTCCTTTAATCGCCAGTTTCGGCGCCTCCTGCCCCGCTCGCTGCACTTCGACATCCAACCATGTGACGCCTTTGGCCCACCCCGTTCCCAAGGCTTTAAATACTGCCTCTTTTGCAGCAAAACGGGCGGCGTAATGAGGCGCAGGATCCCGATGCGCGTTGCAGAATCGCTGCTCCTCAGGAGTGAATACCCTTGAGAGAAAACGATCCTTCTGCCGCTCGATCACTTTTCGGAGTCTTTCAATCTCCACAACATCAACACCGGTTCCCAGAATCATAATTAACTCCTGGCAGGTTGACACGAGGCAGTGCCCCGCTTCAATATTCGCATGACTATGGATGACGGCTTCGCAGTCCGCAGAAAAAATGGGATTCCCTTTTATGCCTGCCTGGCAATCGAGAAAATACCGGGCTTCCGACACGGCTTTGCAACCCGGGCTCTAAATCTTGGCTATATGCATTGGGATTCCCCGGAACGGGTCGCCGCCAACAGAAAGCGCTTCCTGGCCGCATTAAATCTGGATCAGGCTGGACTTGCCACTCTGCATCAAATTCATTCTGATCGCATCCATATCATAAAGGATGTCGCGGACCAATGGAACCAGGCAGACGGGGATGCTCTTGTAACCCGGATCGAAAACTGCGCGCTCGCAATCCAGACAGCCGACTGTCTGCCGATATTGCTGGCGGATCCGCAGAACAAGATCTCAGCAGCTGTCCACTCAGGCTGGAAAGGGACGCTGGCGCGTATTTTGCAAAAAACAATTGAGGCGATGAAGCGGGAATTCGGCAGCGATCCTGCGCAAATTGTTGTCGCTATCGGGCCCGGGATTCGATCCTGCTGCTTCGAAGTTGGCAAAGAGGTGGCGGATCTTTTTAAAAAGGAATTTGCCGGTTTTTTGGTAAAACCGATTTACGAGCGGCCGGGCAAGTTTTTGGTTGATCTTCCGAAGGCCCTGGAGCTTCAACTGGAATGCGCAGGGATAAGGCCTGAAAATAGCCACGATATCGTCGCCTGCACCCGCTGCAACCCCAATGAATTTTTCTCATACCGTGCCGAGGGGCAGAGCTCTGGCAGGATGATGGCAATAATCGGATTTGCCGCCGACGCGCGCTGATAAAATTTGGTCAGAGTATGTCCGCAGCTATTTGGGAGGAGACACAAGATCCGCATGTGCTTGTTCTCGCCCGGCGAGCATGCCGCAGGCCGCTGAAACGTCGTCACCGCGGGGCCGGCGGATGATGACTGTCATGCGGTGGTCCAGAAGTATTTTCTCAAAAGCCAAAATTCGCTCTTGGCTTGGAGATTTCAGCGGGACCCACGGATCTGCATTAAGCGGAATCAGATTAATCTTCTTCCTGAGCCCGTTGAGCAGCTTCGCCAGCCTCTGGGCGTCCTCAGGAGAGTCGTTTACTCCGTCAATCAGCACGTACTCGAATGTGATGCGTCTCCGCCGTTCGAGAGGAAAACTGCGGCAAGCGTCCAATAGAGCTGCGATATTCCACTTTCTGTTGATGGGAATAAGCTTGTCGCGGACCGCATCTGTCGTGGCATTTAACGAGATTGCCAGATTGGGAAGCACCGGTTCTTCCGCGAGTTTTTTTATGCCGGGGACAACGCCTGACGTGGATAAGGTTATGCGGCGCGGCGATATGGACATGCCCTCCGTCATCAGGCGGATTGATTTCATCACATTTTCATAATTGTGCAGCGGTTCTCCCATTCCCATGATCACGATGTTCAGGCTTTTTGAAACCGTTCCCCTGTCGGCGCGCAGCAAAAGGACCTGTCCCACAATTTCGCCGGGAGTGAGATTGTGTTTCATCTGCAGTTTACCGGTGACGCAGAACAGACAGCCGACGGCGCAACCCACCTGGGTGGAGATACAGAATGTGTCTCTTCGCTCTTCAGGAATGAACAC
>JAHFUH010000652.1 GCA_023265215.1 Acidobacteriota bacterium | reverse complement strand
GATGAAGCGCCGAAGGCGCGGCACTCTATGATGCGATTTCGTTGGAGTGCCGCGCTTTCAGCGCTCATTCAATCGAAATCGCCAACCCCGGCCTTGCGGCCGGGGCTATTCACTGACGGCCCTTCGGGCCTAAGCTAAACGAACATTTAGACTCTGGAGAATCGCCGTGATGCGTCATCTGCCCACAATGTCAACTGTGTTCTGCAGCGAGCGCTTTGCGGGTGGAGCGTTCATTGCAGGTACTTCGCCCAGTGGGTCGGAAGAAGATTCTCTCCTTCGGCAGGAACGTGATCGCCGTGTGCACCCAGCGGGATCGACCGATCTCTTGAGACACAGCTTCAGATGTATTACAATACTTCCATCGTTCGATAAAAGGTAGGAGATAGAACCATGGCACAAGCCGTTGTATCGACCAAGTACCAGCTGGTCATACCCAAGGAGATTCGTCGTGAGGTAGGACTTAAATGCGGACAAATCGTTCAGATCATCGCCAAAAACGGCGTAATTACGCTTCTGCCGCATCAGCCCCTGAAATCGCTCCGCGGCTACCTTAAGGGGATGAGCACGAACGACGTGCGCGAAAAGAAGGACCGGTCATGAGAGTCATAGACTCCTCCGGCTGGCTCGAGTTCTTTGTCGATGGCCCGCTTGCCGGAAAGTACGGGAACTACCTGTCTAAGGCCGGCAAGATTGTCACTCCAACAATCGTTTTATACGAGGTCTACAAGAAGATCCGGCGCGAACGCTCGGAGGAGGAAGCTCTCATGGCGGCCGCTCAGATTCAAAAAACCCATCTGGTGCCACTCACAGAGTCTATCGCTCTTGCGGCTGCGGACATCAGCCTTGAATATCGGCTGGCGATGGCAGATTCCATTGTTTACGCCACAGCCCTGTCGCATCGAGCTCAGCTCATTTCCAGCGATGCGGATTTTGCACGACTTTCCAATGTCACTTACCTCGCCAGGGAGTAACATCACCCACCCTACAGAGCATAGGTGTTAAGTTAAGGAAGGCTTCATTAAGCGCTGAAAGCGCGGAGCAGCAAAGCCCAGGGCGCAAGCCCACAGTGTTATACACAAGTCATTGGGCGGAGGTCAGTGATAATTGTTTCCATAGGTCAATATGCCCTTTTTGACGGTTATACGACCTTATGCGCGGCTTTAATAAAACGCTCGTCTGGAACTATTGCAAATAAAAGCCTTTTAAGGCCGACTTGTGTATAACAGTGTGGGCGCAAGCCCTGGGAGTCAGAGCAGCTTTAAGCCTCAGCCCTGTAAGGGCAGCGCAGGCTGTTTCGCCCTTAGGAGGGCTTACGAGAATTTGCATACAAACCCAGGGTTTCGGCTGCTTCGCAGCCTTCACCCTGGGCTTTGCTGCCTCGCGCTTTCAGCGCTCGGAATAAAATCTTTCCATAATAAGATGAGCTTCAGGGCCGGCCTTCATTCAATTGGCTGATGCAAGATGGATTGAGAAGCCTTAACTTAGGGTTCGCGCAAAAATAAGTTCACATTCTGGCGCGAGCGCCGGGTGGGCAGATGCAAGGCGCCGCGACGCAGGCGATGTGGTTCATCGCCGAGGAGCGGCAACGCAGCAGATGCCCGCCCGCCGCCGCGCCCCGAAGGGCGGCCGACTCGCAGAATTGCAAGATCCTTTTGCAATTTAATGCCTATGGTCAAGCCTGAGAGTCGGCCGCAGAATGTGAAGTTATTATTGCGCGAGCCCTTAACACCTATACTCCACAGAGTCTCTCCTATTTCCTTTGCCCTACAGTGCAATTTGTGCCTGACACAAAGCGCTGTCGCAGATTCAACAACAGGCTCCTTGGGGGGTGAGAGAAGAGGGGGCAGGCTACGCAATTCCCAATTCTAATCGGAATTGCGTAGCCCTATTCCCCGGTGCGCTATCGCATGCGGCTCCGTTGCATCAGTTGGCGGAGAAAGCCATTAATCCGCGTCTGATAGCCACCACCGGAAGCCTTCAGCCATGCAAGGACATCGGCATCGAGTCGAATCGTAACTGTCTCTTTTTTCGGCCGATAGAATTTGCCTATGACAGCGTCCGACGGTATTTCCCGAATCTCCGGAATATCGGAAAGATCGATTTCCCGGTCCGGACGTGCAGCGAGCCTACCGAGCTTTTTCCTCTTTTCAGCCGTTAGCCTGTGCATATAGATTCCTTTCATGCCGCGTTGCACGGCGCGCTGAGATGATACGAATTACTTCGTCCGAAGCCTCTTCCCGATACGTATGAACCACGAGGAGTACGATGATCTTTTCAATCGAGCCCATGGCATGCCAGCGCTCCTCACCATTGATGACCCGCTCGACGAACGTAATACAATGCGGATCATCGAAGATAAGTCGTGCGGTTTCAAAATCGATACCATGCTTTGCCTGGTTGCTTCGATTCTTTACCTCATACCATTCAAATCGTATCATATGTATTTACATTACAGTAAATATAATATTGTTTGTAAAGGGATTGCCTGGCGTTGAGCCATTGGCTTGAAACTGCACTCAACAGAAGAAATAATGGCCATCTAACGCAACAGTCTCTATCTTCGAATTGTGAGCTATTGGCCTTCGACTAACGATTGTTGACGGAGGATCCCGCCGACATAGCTTTTGACTGCATAGCGGACGCCGTCGGTTTCGAACGTGACGGCGCCCTGGTCGAGAGTCATTAACGGGCGTGCACCGTGTTTCAGGAGGCGATCCAATACTTGCTTTGAGGGATGACCGAACTGATTGTTGCGCCCGACCGAAATTACAGCCCAAAGAGGCCTTGTCCTGTCCAGGAACGAATCGGATGAACCCGACCGGCTTCCATGATGAGCGACTTTGAGCAGGAAAGTACGAAGATCCCAGGAGTGGTTCAGGATTTCGTACTCTCCCATTTTCTCCAGGTCTCCCGTGAAAATAACCGAAAAGCGGCCATAGTAAACTCCAAGTACAATAGAGTTGTCGTTGGATGAAACCAGAGTGGAATTCTCCGCCGGGTTGAATACTCGGATTGCAACTTCGCCCAGTCTTTCCTCCATTCCCGAATGAAGCATTTTGAGTGGGACCTTTTTATCTTGTGCAATTTTCAGAATTGAACGGAGGATATCATCATGAGCGGGTGAAAATTCGAGTCTGCCAACTCGGAAATTCTTAATCAAGGCGGGAATGCCGCCTGCATGATCCAGATCTGCATGGGACATTATCAGGCGATCCAATTTTGTAATCCACTCATGCCATAAATAGCGACTCACCACTGCTTCGCCAATATCGAATGTATGGGAACCTTCTTCCCATGAAGGTGCTTGTCGAAGCCCCCCGGCATCAATAACCCAATGCTGTCCATTCGGGAACGAAATAATTGCGGAATCACCCTCGCC
>JAHFUH010000651.1 GCA_023265215.1 Acidobacteriota bacterium | reverse complement strand
GGTATTTTTTCGCTCCACTGGGTAATCTTTCGCCCGCCCGGTAGAAGGGTTGTTTTGATAAGCTGACCGTTGGCGACCACTTTGTATTTCTCCGGAGCGGTCACGTAGAAATCGACCGATGCTTTATCCGACGGGTGGTCGATGGACGGGAACCAATGGTGAGCCCTGTCGGGCCAGTTATCTGCAAAAAATACCCTGCGGCCATACTTGTTCGTGCCTATCTGCATGCCTCCGTTTTCGGGCTTCCCATGATACCGAACTTCCACCAGGGCAATTTCGCCCTGAGAATAAGTCCTGCCCAGCTGGAAATATAAACGGCCATCGCGGCGGTCGTAGGCTGTTGCGATTCCGCCCACGTAAAGCCGGTCAACAGCCATACCTTCGAAATCGAGCCACATGCCCGAGGCCTTGTTCCCCTTAATCAGGACGTGAATTTTTGTCCGGCAGGTTATTGAATCCGAACGGTCCGTTAGATCCAGGCTGATTTCATATCGGATCACATCTACCGAAGGCTGGCGGACATAAGTATCCGCCCGGCACCCGATGGCCAAAAGGAATAGGAGCAGCCCGGATCGAACGAGTTTCATCGAAGCCTTTCGCGAAAATCGGTGTCGGAGTCGGGGTCGGTATCGGGGTCGGCTTTTTAAAAACGACCCCGACCGCGCAATCATTTCGAAACGCTACATATTTATCATTTTTTACGGCTTTGCGCCCGCCAGACTTGGAGTTAAAGTCAATCCATGGAAAACTCACTGATCCCCAAACGGCATTACAAGGGCGATGTCCAGCTCTCGATTATCGGTCTCGGAGGCATGTTGCTCGTCGGCATGCAGCAGAAAAACGCCGACAAACTGGTATCCGAATCCATCGAAAAGGGAATCAACTATTTCGATGTGGCTCCTTTCTATGGCGATGGAGAAGCCGAGCGAAAGATGGGAGCGGCAATCGCCACACACAGAAGTGAATTGTTTCTCGCCTGCAAAACACTGGAGCGTTCGGCCAAAGAGGCGAGCAGGGAACTGGAGCACTCCCTCTGGTGTTTGCACACCGACCACTTTGATCTGTACCAGTTTCACGCGTTGAGCGATGTGGCTGAAGTAGAGGATATCTTTTCTGTGGGCGGCGCGATGGAAGCTTTTCTCCATGCCAGGAGTCAGGGAAAGATCAGGTTTATAGGTTTTTCTGCTCATTCGGTCGAGGCTGCGCTGGCTATGCTCGATCGGTTTCCGTTTGATTCCATTCTATTCCCGGTGAATTTTATCAATTATGCACGGGGAAATTTTGGACCCCAGGTGATCGCAAAAGCAAAAGAGCTGGGAGTCGCCCGCCTGGCAATAAAGGCCCTGGCTCACGGCCCCTGGAAGAAAAGCGAAAAACGTAATTATCCTAATTGCTGGTACCGCCCAATTGATAAATTGGATTTGGCCCGTCAGGCTTTGCGTTTCACTCTCTCGGAAGATGTCACTGCGGCTATTCCACCCGGGGATGAACGGCTGTTCCGCATGGCTCTGGAATTAGCGCCCGACTTGCCTCCTCTGACTTCGCAGGAGCGCGGTAATCTGCTTGCAAGCGCTCGGGCGCTCCGGCCGCTGATGCGGACATGATCGGATGCGAATTCAGCAGCCGAAAATGGAGGCTTTAAGGTAGACGCGGCGTCTCGCCGCGTTCGATTCGCTGTTTATAGTGGCTAACCCACGCGGCGGGACGCCGCGTCTACCTTGCGCGCGTGAATAACTGCTTTGATCCTTGGAGTCTTCGGGTCTTTGAGTTAATTTAGCATCATGACGACGAATAAGTTGCAGTTCATTGTTGATGAGCGCGCACGCCTGGAAAATGAAGGGCTGCTGGTGAAGGTTCGAACTATTGAATCCGCGCAGGACGCCTGGATTCGTGTGGATGGGAACAGAGTGCTGAACCTTTGTTCCAACAACTACCTGGGCTTCGCCAATCACCCGCGGTTGAAAGCCGCTGCCCAGGCGGCGATTGACGAATTCGGTGTCGGGCCGGCGGCGGTTCGATCCATTGCCGGAACGACAATCCTTCATACAAAGCTCGAAGAAACGCTGGCCCGCTTCAAGCGTGTCGAAGCGACGATTTCTTTTCAGTCGGGCTTCAATTCCAATCTTGCGACCATTCCGTCCCTGGTTGGGAAAGAGGATCTGATTTTTTCCGACGAACTGAACCACGCATCCATTATCGATGGTTGCCGGCTGTCCGGGGCGCCCATCATCCGGTTTGAGCACTGCAATCCCGCGTCACTGGAACAAAAACTCAACGAGAACATCACGACAAATCGCCTGTTGATCATTACGGACGGAGTTTTTTCAATGGACGGGGATATCGCGCCTCTCCCTGAACTGGTTGAAATTGCCGAGCGTTTCAATGCAATGATCATGGTGGATGATGCGCACGGTGAAGGAGTTCTCGGAGAGAGCGGCCGGGGAGCAGTGGATCATTTCCGCCTGCACAACCGGGTCGATGTGGAGATCGGCACCCTTTCGAAAGCATTCGGGGTGATCGGCGGCTTCGTTGCAGGGAAGGCGATTGTGATCGAGCACCTCCGCCAGAAAGGCCGGCCGTTTTTATTTTCAAGTGCGCTCACGCCTGCGGATGTCGCGGCCTGCAGCGCTGCCGTTGATATCCTGGAGTCGTCCGATAATCTCGTGCAAAAGCTCTGGAGCAACGCGCGTTATTTCAAAAAGAAAATGCGGGAAGCCGGATTCGATACGGGCAGGAGCGAAACTCCGATCACGCCCATTATGCTTGGCGAAGCGAAAACGGCACAGGAATTCAGCCGGAGACTTTTCGAGCAGGGCGTGTTTGCAATGGCCATTGGATTCCCTACAGTCCCAATGGGCAAAGCGCGGATTCGCGTGATGATTTCGGCGACGCATTCGGAGCCGGACCTCGATTTCGGGATCGAGAGATTTATCGCTATCGGCAAAGATCTTCGTGTGATCTGAAAGATCGGTATCGGTATCGGGGTCGGCTTTTGAAAATTGGCTAAACTATTAATTTTTTGACCAAATCACAGGGGACGCTATTGGTTAGGATGTTAATGGAGGAATGACGTTTTATAAAAACCGCCCCCGATATCGACCCCGACTCCGATTTTCTCAAAATTGGTTAATCTAATGAGCCAATTGCAAAACCTCGGGAATAGATACTAAGCCATTGGTAGTCGGCTTCAAACCAGAATTGAAAACGGAATGTACTCCGTTAGTTACGCGGGGAATAAGCTGGGACTTGTGACGCCGCGGGGACACGGATTACACGGATTACACGGATAAACGCGGACAAATCAATTGCTTTATCCGCGTTTATCCGTGTCGTCTGTGTATTCCGTGTTCAGCTTTTAGGCCCCGCGTAACTAACGGAGTACAAC
>JAHFUH010000650.1 GCA_023265215.1 Acidobacteriota bacterium | reverse complement strand
CCGGCAATATCGCGCTGAAAATGTGCGCCGGCCGGCCGGGAAAATCGAATTGCTTGCCATCTGGAGAATTTGCGGGTACCAACATACTTGCGCTGTTCTTTCCCGTATACAACTTGTTATTTGAGCATCCCAAACCTTAAATTCATCACCCTGCGAGAGGAGCTCGAAAATAGAGGATGAAGCAACAGGATGCTTAATATTCAGAAGGAGTGCGTCTGGACGCTTCAATAATATATAGCCACTGCCCGTTCGGTATTTTACGAGCACTCCGCTTCCCAGTTTCCCTTCAGTTAATGTAACGTGAAGGCGCGATGATGTGAGAGTTTCGATCTTGTCATTGCGCCTCGCAATGTCCATTAATTCTTCAAATGTGGCTGTTTTATCCTGACCGATATTTTTTGGAATTGGAACACTGACTTTGGTTTTGATGATGCATCCCGAACTGGCCAGCAATACGGCGGAAAAAAGCAAAACAATCGAGATATTCGTCAGGCGTTGATTGGCCATAAGCCGTTTGGATTTCAATATTTTCATTATTAAGGAACCAGCGGCGAAAGGAGTGAGACTACCAAAGTGAGCAAGAGATTGTCAATAAATGCAGCGCTTAGCCTATTTTCCCGCTTCCCTCACCTTCATCCGGCGAAGGTAGATGATAAATGTGGCGGCAATTGCGAGTGCAAAGGTACCGAATAAAACCAAGCCGATGCTATTCAAGTTGTGCTGCATGAACTCCTTCACCGAATTCCCATATAAAACCGCAAGAATTCCCCACATGGAATAGCGAATGGTTCTGCCAATCAGGATGGCGGTGAAAAATTCCCAAGCCTTTAGGCGAAAAACTCCGGCGCTCAGGACGAAAATCTTAAATGGCATAGGCGGCGGCAAAATGCTGGGGATTAAAACCGTTAACAATCCATATTTTTCAAAAAGCCTTTCCGCGCGCTCGATATTTTTTTGAGAAAATTTCTTCCGCAGCACTGGACTGCCGCCTTTGCGTCCTAGCAAGTATAGGAGCAGGCATCCTATGATAGATCCAATGATCGTCATGCCTACGTAATAGGCCATATGGCCCCAGGACCCGCCTGAAGAAAGAATAACTATAAGTAGATCATTCCCTTCCGGAAAACTGAGGAAGGAGGAGTCTCCGATGGCCAGAATCAGCACTCCCAACCCACCCAGGCTTTTAATAATAGCGAACACAGCCGCGGCAAGTTTCCCCAGCCAGTGCGGCATGGAAAGAATGAGTGAATGCATATAAAAGTTCACCTTTTTCAGTATTGCCCGTGTCCACTCACCAACTTAGTGGATTATTTATCAGCTTGTTTGCCGGGGGGACGACAGCTGCCATTAGCCAAAAGCAGAAGGAAAAAGCAAGTCGGCGCCGCCGCCTAAAGAACCTGAAAGTTAACACAGCGTCATTGACCTATCAACACAAACTGACTGTTTTTGCCGGAACTGCCGATATGAATATCAGGGCATTGAGCCCGGATCTGATTTATTTGGGCCACGTTATAGCTTGATTTCATTGACATTGCATAGGCTGAAAAAGTAAAATGAATTCTTTAGGTGCTACAGACACATATATGAAGTCCCTTGCTTCAGAATTAAAAAACGAGCGGGAGAGACGTAATGTGCCGCTCGAGCAAATCGCACAGGAGACCCGCATCAGCTTGCGGCACCTGCAGAGCCTTGAAGAAGGCCGCTTTTCCGACATGCCGGGCGGGATATACAATCGTGCTTTTATAAAGGCATATTGTGAAATCCTGAACATGGATTATCAGGATATCTTGAAGAAATTTGAAGCTGAGCTCACGCCTCATCCTGAAAAACCAACAAGATCCCAATCGCATATTCCCCAGCAGAAATCATTTTTCTGGTCGAGCCCGATTTTTGCCTGGAGCCTTATGCTGAGCATTTCAGTCACAGGACTGTTCTTCAGCCGGAGTTGGATTTCTTCGATTTTCTCACCCTACTTTTCTCATACACCGCCCGCTCTCTCGAAGTATGAAACTGCAGCGCAGCCGAGGATCATGGCAGCCCCCATTTCAGAACAAACCAATGTCATGCCCGTTTCCAAGGGAACTCCGTTTGATGTTCCGGTTCTGACCGCTTCGGACCATGAAACAACTGGACCAGCACTGGAAACAGTTGCCGCTTCAGATCCCAATTCCGCACTTCGGCTTGAGTTCGAAGTAACCGAGAAATGTTGGGTTTCCATCGAGAGCGACAAAGGGCGGATAATTAGAAAAATTTTGGAGCCCGGGGAAGCTCAGTCTTTCGACGCCGCTGAGCATTTTTTCATAGTGATCGGGAATGCGGGTGGTGTGCATCTGAGAATAAACGGGCTGCCTGCAAAACCGCTAGGTAAACCGGGTGAAGTTGTAAAGATGTTGATAAACTCACAAAGCCTGCCGGATCTAGTCAAGCAAGTCACAGGCTAGCCAATGGCTTCCGGCGATCTTTTGCAATCCTTGCTGACCGGTGCTGCTCAAAAAAATATCCGACTGCTGGTTGCACGTGGGTCTGCGCCGTTGGCACCCAAAGCCATGATTGAGGCTTTGGTGCGGCTCCTTTCGGACGAAGACCAGGAAATATCTTCTTCAGCTGCAAAAACTATTTCCAGTTGGAACGAAGCATCCATCGTAACGGAATTGAAATCAAAAGACTGCGCGCCTTTCGTCCTTCAGCACTTTTCCGCCCCAGGCAATTCTGACGCGATTCTGCAAACCATTATTAGGAATCCGGCCGCTCCCGAAGAAGCCATTGGATCCCTGGCTTCGATAGTTCCCATCCATTTATTGGATACAATTCTGGACAACCGGACACGTCTTCTGGAATATCCGGGAATATTAAAAAAAATAAAATCAAATCCGGCTGCCACTCTGGAGATTCAGCGCGTTATCCAGGAGATTGAGACGGAGTTTTTTGGAGCCAAGAAAACAGATTATTCCATTGAACAAGCTGTTGAAAGCATTGCAACCGCTTCTGAAACACCGGGAATTGAAATTGAAACTCCACCAGAAGATCTCCTGCTCGAAGGATTGCCCATCGACCCGGATGAACGTCAAACTGCAATAAATATTCGCCTTTCAAGCATGTCCTTTAGAGAGAAAATTCATTACGCGCTCTTTGGAAACCGCGAAGTCCGCGCAATGCTGGTGAGAGATTCCAATAGGGAAGTCGCCCGCACTGTGCTTAAGAGCCCAAAACTTACCGAAAACGAAGTCGAGTCCATTGCCGCCATGCGCGGAGTATCGGATGAAATTCTTAGGGAGATAGGTAACACCAAGGAGTTCACAAAAAGCTACAACGTCGTCCAGAATCTGGTAAAGAATCCTAAGACTCCGCCGATAATATCGCAACGCCTTTTGTTCCGTCTTCGTGCACA
>JAHFUH010000649.1 GCA_023265215.1 Acidobacteriota bacterium | reverse complement strand
CTCGGACAGGCTCCTGGCGGATAATATCCAAGCCGGTCGGAAGAATCCCTGCCGCCGGGAAAAACACAAAGAACTTGAATACGGTGATTGATCAGCCCTGTCCTAAAGAGAACAATCGCTCAGATCGCTTCGCTCCGCATCCTGCGCATTCGGCATCATACCAGCTCATAGGCAGGCTGCACTGGGGACAATGCCAGCGCTCTTCTTCCTTTTTAACCCATTCCTGAACGCCCATCTCACGAATTTTTTTAAGGTTTGGCAGGTATTCTTTACGGTGCAGATAGTCGCCCATATTCATTAAATTCGTAATTCGATAGCAGGGCAACTCTTTACAGTCAGAACAACGCAAATTATTTTGTTTGTTCAGTGCGCATAGCCTTATATTGCAACTTTGGCAATGTGCAGCAAGCTTGCCGCCGCTGAGACAGCCGTCGCAAAGAAGGCCATCCATCCAATTCGAAGGCGGAATCCCCTTCAGTGCCTTCGTCGGTCCGGATGAAGACCTCTTTTGCAGTTTCATTTTAATTTGCGCATCTTCGCCGTGTTTAGCGATGTAAGCCGGGCAGGCTCCGCAATAGGTTCCGCATGCGGCTGCCAGATGCTCTCCATTTCCCATAGCTTCGCCTTTCGATTTCGGATTCTGGATAGCCATGGTTTCCAAACCTACAAACGCTCCTGTGACGGCGACTCCGGCCAATCTCGTATGGAAGTTCCTATGCCGGGATCCGGCTTTTCGGAATGAGCTTTTGCGGGAAAGCGTTGAAGGACTCAAATATGGCAACGAAAAAATAACGCAAAGACGCAGAGGCGCAAAGGTCATTTCAATTTGCTTTGCTTAGCGCCTTTGCGCCTTTGCGTTAAAACAATCCGCTGGCGTATTTATGCGCGGGTGAGGAAAACGGGCACACCCGTTTTTCCGGAATAGCGTGGCCGATACTGCTCGGTATCGTACATAGCCTCCACATCAAGATGCCGTGGCCCAAGTTTTGATTCCGGAATTGTTACCATTGCGTAGCAGCCATTTGCAATGGCCGCCATTAGTCCTGTTTTGTTCTGAGCGGCGCACTCGACCACCATGCTCCCGAAAGTGCCGGCAATCATTTTGTCGATGAAATCGGCTTCGCCGCTGCGCAGGTCGTAGGTCAAATCGCTGATGACCAATTCCTCTTTTGTGCGTTTTCGGATTTCATCCCCCAGATCTTCCGCGACATTCGCTTTTTTGCGATGCCCGAATGCATCCGCTTCACCATATTCCCGTACGGAATAGCCTTTCCATTCGGCCCCTTCCGAGAGAACCAGCAGGCAGTAGTTGCTGGGATTGCCGCGCTTGTCCTGCATCAGCAGGTCGACCATTTTTTCCAGGTCGAATTTATATTCAGGTATGGCGCACCGTATCGAAGTGACGTAAGCCGTGTAGAGCGACGTGTATCCCGCATCCCGCCCAAAAACACGAAAAACGCCGATGCGCTCGTGGGAGCCGACCGTAGACCTCTGTCGCTGGATGGCGGATACGGCGCGCGTGATTGCAGTAGAAAATCCTATGCAATATTCAGTATTGCGCACATCGTTATCCATTGTTTTCGGAATGGCGAGGATTCGGACCCCATGTTTATTCAGAGTCGAAGCATAGCTGAGCGTATCGTCCCCACCAATCGAGATAAGGCAATCGATGCGGAGGCTTTCGATATTCTTAAGCACCTGTTTGGTGACATCGTAAGTTGTTCCCTTGGAGGACTCCTTCTTGGGGAACTCAAGGCCTTTGAGATGATCCGGGACGATTTTCATCTTTGAGGGATTTGTTCGGCTCGTATGAAGGATCGTTCCGCCTGTCCGGTCAATGGTGCGCGTATTTTCACGGTCTAACAGCATCGTGTAATGATCTTTGCTGACCGGGTCATCCAGATTGATATGAGTCAGGCCTTCCCAGCCTCTGCGGATGCCGATCACTTCACAATCTCTATCGCCGGCGGCATTTACTATTCCTTGAATTGCTGAATTCAGTCCCGGAACATCTCCGCCCCCCGTCAATACCGCTATTCGCCTAATTGCCATTGCTCCTCCATTTCGAATAAAAGCTCTCTAACTACAAGATATTATAGCTTTATTGGCGCTCTGCAAAACCAGAATTGGAATTTCGTTTGTGCGCTCACGATCGAAAGGGATCCGGGGGATGGTTGAAACCGGCCAATGTGTTCGGATGTATCGAGGCGTGCAACTCAGACAAGCTGCCTGGGACATCAATCCGAGACGGCGCGAACAGGTGGGAAGGAGGGCAAGCGCAGAACGGGAACTGGAACAAAAAACCTTCAGGAGCGGCTGCTCGCTTGCCCATTTACATATACCTGCCCCAGCCTTGAATATTTCAACTATTTTAACTTTTTTATAAAGGTGTCCAGTGGGATATCGATTTTACTTGGACGGCTTATCCGTCCTGAGATAGGCACCCCAGTAGCTCATTCCTACAAAGACCGTGCCCCCTATAATGTTGCCTATCGTTACCGGCAGCAGGTTTTTCCACAGAAAATTTATCCAGTTCAACGCGTTCAAATCCATTCCCGGGACCTGGTGAACAATTGCCTTCTGAACAAACAATATACCGGCAGGAATGAAGAACATATTGGCAATGCTATGCTCAAAGCCCATTGCTACGAAAGCCATAATTGGGAAAAAGATGGCGAATATTTTTCCAATTGTTTGACGGGCGGCGAGTGCCATCCAGACTGCCAGGCAGACAAGCCAGTTGCAGCCTATGCCGCGCCACAGAGCTTCTCCAAACGTAAGGCTGACTTTGCTGTATGCAATTTTCACTGCCGCCATTCCTAGAGCTCCATCGCCGGTCTTCCAGAGCCCGGAATAATAAAAGAGGAAAACAACGAGAACCGAACCGATAAAATTCGCAAGAAAAACTACGCCCCATCTTTTGACCATCATTCCAAACGAGATCTTGTTCAGGATGAAGCTGGACACCATCAAATTGTTGCCCGTAAAGAGCTCCGCGCCTGCGATCACGACAAGCATCAGGCCGACGCTGAAAACGGCTCCGCTCATGAGCTTTGTGAAGCCCAGTCCCAGCTTCGTTGCCATGTCGAACGTAACGGTTGTCGACAAAAATCCGCCGAAACCAATGTAAGCACCCCCCAGTATCCCCAGCACAAAAACGGTAAACCATGGAGAGGTTGCCTTTGCTACCCCGACATTCTGAGCGACTGTCTCGGCAATATTTTTCGGCGTCTGGTCTTCAAGGTAAGGCACCGGAAACTGAAAAGAAGTCAGCAGCTTTTCAAAGCGGCCGACTGCTTTCTTTTCCTCCGTCACCTTCCGCCGCACCGCTTTTTTAACAGCTTCCTTGATTTCATCCGGCCGGAAAGGCTTGGCAAGGTAATCCATT
>JAHFUH010000648.1 GCA_023265215.1 Acidobacteriota bacterium | reverse complement strand
GAATTCGCCGATATGAAGAAACTGCTGGCAGCGAATCCATACCCTCACGGCCCGATCCAAAACCGAGACTGTTCCGCATGTCACAGCCCGCACAACTCCTCCTATTTCCGGCTGCTGACAAACCAATACCCTCAGGACTTTTACGCTCCCTTTTTCGTTTCAAATTACGATCTCTGTTTCCGCTGTCACGATGCTGCGCTGGCGAAGGAAGAGCACACAACAAACGCGACCGGATTCCGTGACGGCGATCGCAATCTTCATTTCGTTCACGTCAACAGAACGTCTCATGGGCGCACCTGTCGCTCGTGTCATGAGGTTCACGCAAGCGCAACCCCTAAACTAATCGGGGCAACCGTGCCGTTTGGAAATTGGAAGCTCCCGGTAAAATTTGAGAAGACCGAAAACGGAGGCAGTTGTGCGCCGGGTTGTCATGCCGTCCAGAAATACGACCGCCAGCCGGTGAAACCGGGGCGGCAGTAAACCTCCATTTCGGCGAGAATACGAATGAAAACTATGATAACGGACATTCGGGGATTTTGGAGATTAATCGGACAATCCAGGCGTATCCTGATTATCCTGGCGGGTTTCGCTTCGGCACAGGCAGGCCCGCTGCAGGAGGCGGTCATTAAAACCGGCTGCTCCCAGTACCAGGATCCGAAAACTATTGAGCCGCTGAAGAAATTCAAGTGTTCGGCAATGGATAAGGGTTGCGTCACATGTCACCTGGACTGCAATACGCTGTCTCCAGCCAATCAGAAGGAACCACCGGACTATTACCTGAAAGCAAAAGAGCCTGCATTATGCCTGGAATGCCATTCCGCTTCAGGCAAGAATATTTCGCCGGCTGCGGCCAAGGATCTTTCGCCGGCACACGATAATCAGCCTCTTGGAAAATCCAGGTGTTCCAGCTGTCATGATCCGCATTCTTCGGATATACCTAAACTCATACTCAAATATTCCCACGGCCCTTACAACGCACGCCTGTGTTCGGCTTGCCACCCCGCGCCTGTAGCCGGTGAGGTCCAATTGACCAAGGCGGATGTAGACTCGCTGTGCTACGAGTGCCATACCCAGTTCAAAGCGGAGATGGGAGGTACGAAGAGCCAGCACAAGCTCTTGTCGCAGAGCAAGCGGTCATGCATGGAATGCCACGATCCTCATGCAGCCAACCAGGAATACCAGTTAAAAAAGCCCGCACAAGAGCTTTGCGTGAGTTGTCACGACGAACCGTCGAAAGGGACTACTCAGGGGAATGCGCTTCTCCCGACGTCTGGCGGCACGAACCTGCAGTATCTGAAGCTGTCTTCAAAATATGTTCACGAGCCCGCAAAGAAATCCTGCCTTATATGTCACGATGCGCATGCCTCGCAGTTTCCAAAGGAATTACGGGTCTCTATGCACGACCTCTGCATGAACTGCCATGGCCCGAACTCGGAAACGATAGTTAACAGCAGCCAGCCATTTCCTCTCTTTAACGGTCTTGTGAGCTTACCTCCAAAGACGTTTGAAAAGCTGAAGCTCTTTGAACTCCCCGGTAAGTATGTCCATGAACCTGTCAATGTATCGTGCGCGTTATGCCATGATGCCCATGCTTCCGACTACGCCGCGGAACTGTACGCGCCCGTGACAGACGTTTGCGTCGCATGCCACGGTTCCAATGGAATGAGGTTAATGCCCAGCAAGGAGCCCTTCCCGCTTTTCGATGGGAAAGTCCTGGTGCCGCCAAAGTCTTTCGATAAACTTACGGTACTCAGTCTTATCGGAGACAGAATTGGGCACCCGACTACAAAACATCCCGTTTGGGTCGCGGCAACAGCGGATAAGGCCGAACTCAATTGCATTACATGCCACGTCTCACATTCAGCCTCGACAGGCCCGAAATTGTTGGCGAATACTAAAGAAGTTACATGCCAGAAGTGCCACGAGATGTAGTCCGTCCGACGACTTTGGAGTGCGGCAACACGCTGCCGCACTCCAAAACTCCGCACTATACTTTTCGGCAGCTTCAGCCGCAACCAGACTCCCCTATAGATTCTCGAAATTTTTGTTTAGGCCTTCAATTTTAATAGATTGAGTACCGCGTTAGTTATGGGGGGGCAGGCCTTTCATTGATCTTGAAAAGCCATCCACGTCTACGTACACGAGCACGTCCACGTCCACGTCCACGTCCACATCCACGTTGACGTTTACGTGGACGTGGACGGCTTTTGTAGCATCAGTCAAGTTATTTGCCCCACGTAATTAACGGGATTCCAGATTGAATAGTTTTTACTTGCAGTGGGTTAGTTACGCAGCCCGGAAAGAATTAACGCAGTCCACAAGCACGTCTACGTCAAAGTTGGCGAAAACCGTGATCGTTGACGTGCACGTGCTCGTAGACGTAGCCGTTGACGGATTTTTAAGAATTTGGTTGCGATCAGGCCCCTTTGAAGAGCCCGCAACCGTAAAGCTCCCAGTTCTGCCCTCGCTGTTACCCACAGGTGACACTGTGGGTTTGGATTGGCCCCTCATTGCTCAGGATGCCGAATGAGGCCCGAAGGGCCGCCAGTGAATAGGCCCGGCCGTCAGGCCGGGATTAGGTTGTTGGTGACCATGAGCGCCGAAAGCGCGGCACTTTATGATGCGATTTCGTTGGAGTGCCGCGCTTTCAGCGCTCATTCAATCGAAATCAATAGCCCCGGCCTTGCGGCCGGGGCTATTCACTGACGGCCCTTCGGGCCTGAGCCGAACGAGCATTTAGACTCCGGAGAATCGCCGTGATGCGTCATCTACCCACAGTGTTAACTGTGTTCTGCAGCGAGCGCTCTGCCGGAGGATGATTACTACTCGGACGGGGTCCTAGCGATCTTTGGTGCCAGCCGGATTTCCCGCTCCGCCACGATGACCGATTCAGAGGAAGGCAGGCCAAATCGGGAAGTGAAGGTGCTGGAGTATGGCAAATACTTCAGTATGGCCTTGATCGTGATGTCGCCCTTTGCCCCTTCGGGAATCTTGAACCGATAGGACTCTTTGCGCTTCTCTGCGGCTTTCAATCGGTTGTCAAATAGCTTGGCGACAGCGTTGTACGAATCGAGTGTTGCCTGTCCTGCGCTATCGGTGAAGATAGCCCGATAGACGCGACTTCCTTTCGGAATCTCCGGACCGAGGAGGATGGAGTCAAACCTCCCACGGCCTGCGAGCGAGTACGCACTCGATTCATCCAGTGACTCAGGCTCCGCAATGACCGCAGGCTGCGCAATGGGATCGTCTCCGATACGAACATTCACCTCGATCCACAGCAATCGAAGATCGGCGCTGCCCGATGGCATGCTGTGGCCCGTGCGCGAGTTGTCAACGGTTAGGTCAATGGCAAGCGTTTGGTTCTGGGAGTCCTTTGGGAGAGTGGCGT
>JAHFUH010000647.1 GCA_023265215.1 Acidobacteriota bacterium | reverse complement strand
TGTGGAAGACAACCAGCCTGTCAAAGCGGGCGATCTGATCCTGAAGATCGACTCGAAGGACTACAAAGTAGCGCTGGAAAGGGCCGAAGCCGATCTGGTTGCCGCGCAGTCCGCTTCTCGATCTGCTCACTCTCAAGTGCCGATGACGTCTACCACCACAAGCAGCCAGCGCAATCTGGCAGGAGCGGGAATCGAGCAGGCGGAGAGCGCAAAGAATGCGGCGCTGAAAGATGTCGAGACGGCAAAATCAAAACTGGAGTCTTCTCGTGCACGGGTCCGTGAGGCTGATGCCGCATATACAAAAGCGACGCAGGACCTGGAACGAATGAAGATCCTGATAAGCAAAGACGAGGTTTCGAAACAGCAATACGATGCAGCTGTGGCGGCAGCGGATTCGGCAAGGGCGGCACGAGATTCGGCTCAGGCGAAAGTCAACGAAGACTCAAACTCAATTGAAGCAGCTCAGGCTCGAGTGGGGCAGGCCGCAGCGAGAATCAAAGAAGCGCAGGCCAATCTGCAGGCCACTCAAACGGCGCCTCAGCAGTTATCGATAAGCCGTTCCAACGCGCAGACAGCGTTGGCAAGAGTGCAACAGGCGGAGGCAGCGCTTGCACAGGCGCAATTGAATGTGGAATACACCGAAGTGCGCGCGCCAATCGATGGAATAGTGAGCCAGAGGAGAGTGGAACTGGGGCAATATATACAACCCGGACAGCCACTGCTGGCGCTCGTTCCCCTCCACAATATCTGGATAACGGCAAATTTCAAAGAGAACCAGCTCAAAAACATGCACCAGGGACAAAAAGCAATTGTGACGGTGGATGCCTATGGCGGGCGGCAATATGAAGGCCATATCGACAGTATTGCCGCAGCCACGGGCGCCAGGTTCAGTTTGCTTCCGCCGGAAAATGCCACCGGAAATTATGTGAAGGTGGTGCAGCGCGTTCCCATCAAAATTGTGATCGACAAAGGAGAGGACGTACAGCATCCACTCCGTCCGGGATTGTCGGTTGTCGCCACCGTAATTACCGATGATAAGTCCCGAGCGAAATAGGGGATCGTCCCATATGCAAAAAAGGGGGAGCCATGAACAACCGGATCATCCTGGTGTTGGCAGCAATCGCATGCGCGCTGCTGATGTCCTGCCAACGCGAACCGGAGCGCCGCTTCGACCTCAAGGGGAAGGTGGTTTCGGTAGATAAAAATCAAAGAGAAGTCACGATCGCGCATGAAGAAATAAAGGGACTCATGGATGCGATGACGATGCCGTTCCATGTGAAAGATGATTGGGCGCTGTCGGTGCTTGCTCCGGGACAATCTGTCGAGGCGACGCTGGTTATAAGCGGGGACAAATCCTGGATCGAAGGTCTCCGGATTTCCAGACAGGAGGCGATCTCCGGTGCGGCAGCCGCCATAGTTGATCCAAAAGTAGGCGAGCAGATCCCCGATTTCACGCTCTTGAACCAAAGCAATAAACCCATTCATCTTAGCCAGTATAGAGGCAAACCTCTATTGATCACTTTTATCTATACGCGCTGCCCTCTTCCGGACTATTGTCCTCGCACCAGCAAAAACTTTGCCGACATAGATCGCGAACTGGAAGCGCTGCCCGCGGCCACCCCAAAACCTCATCTGCTGACCATCAGCTTCGATACAGAATTTGATACTCCTCCGGTATTGCAAAGCTATGCAGAGCGCTATATGAATCCGGTCAAGTATCAAAGCTGGGAATTTGCCACCGGCTCGCCCGAGGAAATTAGAAAAATCACAGGCTACTTCGGGCTCAGCTACTCAATAGAATCTGGCCAGATCATTCATAACCTTGTGACAGCTCTTATCGGGCCTGACGGAAAACTTTTGCGCCTTTATAAAGGCAAAGAATGGACTCCTAAGGAAGTGCTGTCGCAATTCAAACAGGAATGAATTCGAAGCAAATTCATTCCTTCCGTTATTGTAGGTTCGAGGGCTATTGGGCCAGGTTTTTGGAATCTTTTGGGATTTGATTCGAATCGTACGCAAGCACTCCCATCACCTGTTTTAGAGTCTCGCCGATCGGTTGATGAAGGACGACATCCGCGAGCCGGTCGAGGGGTGTTTCGGTATTGTTGATGATCACAAGCCGCGCCCGATTGTTTTTCGCCTGCAGTGGAATCGAGGCTGCCGGTTCGACCACGAGCGAAGATCCGAGAGCCAGAACAAGATCGGTACTCATGGACAGGTCGAAGGCTTCAGCCAAAACATCGGCCGGCAGAGGCTGGCCGAACGAAATCGTAGCTGATTTCAACAATCCTCCGCAGCGATCGCAAACCGGGATTTCCACGCCTGCCTCCAACTGCTTCTGAATATCGTCGGGATCAAAACGCGCATTGCATTCCAGGCACAAGCACCAGCGGCTGGTGCCGTGCAGTTCGAGAACGCGGCGGCTTCCCGCGTCCTGATGCAGGCCATCTATGTTCTGCGTAATGACGGCGATGATCTTGCCGGCTTCTTCTAAACGTGCGAGGACTTGGTGTCCATCGTTGGGCTTGGCCATTTTGAGTTCGTGATAGCCTTCTTTCTTCATTTTCCAATATTGGCGGCGAGCATCTGCGCTGCTTAGGAAATCACGATAGTATACGGGCTGATACTTGCTCCAAACCCCGCCGGGACTGCGGAAATCGGCGATCCCGCTTTCCGTGCTGACGCCGGCGCCCGTGAAAGCTATGGCCCTCTTGGATTCCATGATAAGTTGCGCTATTTTCGCTACAGATTTCTGACCGTTATTCATCTTTGCACCAATTTGACTTCAATTTATAACACGAATCTTTCGAGACTTTGAGGATTTTGAGACTTATTGTATTTCGCTTTTTGTCGTGACAGTCGCTCCGAGTCTTCGCTATATGTCATTAAATAATGCGATTGCCAATAGAATGATCACTCCAAGTTTCCAAGTCTCAAAATATCTGGTATATAGTTTACAAAATGGATCCGCTATCAATCTTTCATCCTATTGTTCGAGAGTGGTTCGAACGCAAATTTTCCGCGCCGACAGAAGCGCAAAAACTGGGCTGGCCTGCCATCGCCGGAGGCAAACACACATTGATTGCCGCGCCCACCGGCTCCGGAAAAACTCTGGCCGCATTTCTTCTGTGCATCGACCGGCTGCTGCGCGCCGCCATGAATGGAGATTTAACCGATTCCGCCCAGGTAGTCTATGTATCTCCTTTAAAGGCGCTGTCCAACGACGTCCACAAAAATTTATCGGTTCCGCTTCAGGAAATATTTCAGTTATCATCCGAACGGGGAATGAAAATTCCGGAAATCCGGATTGCTCTCAGGACAGGCGATACGCCTGCGCACGAGCGGCAGGCGCGCGCGCGCCGGCCTCCTCACATTTGGATCACTACTCC
>JAHFUH010000138.1 GCA_023265215.1 Acidobacteriota bacterium | reverse complement strand
CGAAAGCATTCTCCAGGCGCGCGAGCAATACACCATATCTGGATCCAAATTTGTCGCCCGAGCGTCGTGCCGCGGATATCGTTTCCCGGATGCATTTGGAGGAAAAGATCTTCCAGATGCAGAACAGTGCTCCAGCGATCCCGCGTCTCGGCGTACCTGCCTACAATTGGTAGAACGAGGCTCTTCATGGCGTGGCCCAGGGGCGCGCAACCGTTTTCCCGCAAGCCATCGGACTTGGCGCGACATGGGATACCAACCTGTTGCGCCGAGTGGCCGATGTGATTTCCACTGAAGCGAGGGCCAAATACCATGAAGCCTTGCGCGGCGCCACTGTGGCCGAGCCGCCGCCCGGGAACGCACCCGGCCGCATCGCCGGACTGACGTACTGGTCGCCGAACATCAATATTTTCCGGGATCCCCGTTGGGGACGCGGCCAGGAAACTTACGGAGAAGATCCCTATCTGACCGGCCGCATGGGTGTCGAGTTCGTTGCGGGCATGCAGGGGAATGATCCGCATTACCTGAAAGTGGTTGCAACGCCCAAGCATTATGCTGTGCACAGCGGTCCGGAGTCCCTGCGGCACAGCTTTGATGCCAATGTGAGTGAGTCCGACCTGGTGAACACATATCTGCCTGCGTTCCGGGCGGCGGTGATGGAGGGCAAGGCGGAATCCGTGATGTGTGTCTATAACCGTGTGGATGGAGTACCCGGCTGTGCCAGCACGGACCTGCTTCAAAAGCGCCTGCGGGAACAGTGGGGATTCAAAGGCTACGTTGTGAGCGATTGTGGCGCAGTGGGCGACATCTTCCGGAATCACAAATACGTTTCCACGCAGGGAGAAGCGGCCGCGGCGGCCGTCAAGGCGGGCACAGACCTTACCTGTGGCGGTGAATATCAAAGCCTCATCGACGAGGTCAAAGCCGGCCACATCGCGGAAGCCGATATCAATCGAGCGGCAGAGCGGCTCTTCGTGGCGCGATTCCGTCTGGGCATGTTCGATCCTCCGGAGCGCGTCCCGTACGCCAGGATTCCGATCTCCGTGAACGATTCCGCCGAACACAGGCAACTGGCGCGAACCGCGGAGCGGGAAGCCATCGTTCTATTGAAGAATCAGGGTGGGCTTTTGCCCCTGAAGTCGTCGGTTCGTAGGATTGCCGTGATCGGCCCATCCGCGGATGACCCTGTTGCGGTGCTGGGCAACTACAACGGCATTTCGTCGAAGCAGGTGAGTCCGGTTGAAGGAATTGCGCAACAGTTTCCCTCGGCCACAGTTCAATACGCTCTCGGCGCAACCTATACAGCCAACACGCCCGCCCTGGTGGCATCGAATGTTCTGATGCCGCCGGACGGAAATAGGCAGGGAGTGCAGGCCGAGTACTTCGATAATCCCGATTTTCAGGGGCAACCAAAGCTTCGCCGGAGAGAGCCTCGCGTGTACTTTGATAGGAATATGGAAGACTCCGCCGTGGTTGCGGCTGTGGGCCACAACAAGTATTCGGTTCGTTGGACCGGCATGCTGATTCCGCCGGCAACGGGTGATTACATTTTGACCGCGCGGACCGGCATCTGGAACCGCGATGGGAAAGTGCGGTTGTTTCTCGACGACGAGGAAGTCAACGCCAACGGAGCTTCCGGCAGTCGAGCTGCTGAGGCGGTGCCGGGGCTGCGGAGAACAGTGCAGTCGCCGATGCCGTTGGAGGGTGGACGCAAGTACGCCGTTAGGGTTGAATACCAGCAGAACGGGCCCGGAGGCAGCGCTGAATTGACTTGGATTCCGCCGGCCGGCATTCTGCTCGCCGAGGCTGAGAACACAGCGAAGAATTCCGACGTGGCGATCGTTTGCGTCGGCTTGAATTCACAGCTCGAAGGCGAGGGATTCGACCGCAGCAGTATCGACCTGCCCGATCCGCAGGATGAACTGGTGAAGGCAGTGATCGCCACCGGCAAGCCGGTAATCGTTGTACTGACCAGCGGTAGTGCCATCGCGGCGAATTACGCGGCCGAACACGCTGCTGCACTGCTTGAGGCATGGTATGGCGGCGAGGAGGCCGGCACGGCAATCGCAGAAACTTTGGCCGGTGTCAACAACCCGGCGGGCCGTCTTCCCGTGACATTCTACAAGAGTATCAATCAGCTGCCCGAGTTCACCGATTACGCCATGAAAGGCCGCACCTATCGGTATTTCAAGGGCGATCTCCTGTACCCTTTTGGCTTTGGGTTGAGCTATTCGAGCTTTGCATATTCCGGTTTGAGCGCGAAGCGGACCCCAAACGGCGCTGAGATCCGTGCGACGGTCAAGAACACTTCGCCACGGGATGGCGATGAAGTAGTGCAGCTATACGTCGGAGGCGGATCTGAAGAAGAGTCGCCGATACGGAGTTTGCGCGGATTCCAAAGGGTTCATCTGCGTGCGGGCGAGAGCCGTCAGGTAAGCTTCACGCTCGGGGCCGACGACTTGCCGAAGTCCGCAGTGGACATCAGCGTCGGCGGCGGGCAGCCCACGGGAAACTTGCCGCATGTGCGGGGCATGTTTTAGAGCAGGATTGATCTGCGCGGTTTAGCGTTCCTGGACAGAAAGCCTTAACCCGGATTATTCATAAAGGTTCGTAGCGAGGCGGCGCAGACTGGTATGGATACAAGGCGCGCGACGAGAGGATTCCGCAGGCGTACTCGACAGTACGTCGAGGAATCCGACCGAGCGCAACGCAGTAGATATGCACGGATCCACCGCCGCAGTAGAAGCTTTCTTAATAATCCGGGTTAATATGCTTTTCATCCATGGGACATAACGAGGAAGGCAAACACAAGGCTGAGGTAATCACATGAAATACGAACGTCGGATGGTGTTGGCGCTGATGATATTGGTATGTGTAGGCGGTTTGAATTTCTGCCAGTCCCAGTCACAGGGCGGGGCAGCGCAGACAAAGGCCGCGTATGGTGGAGCGGGGAAGATTCTGATCCCGCACAAATCATGGCCATGCGGGATGGCGGGGGGCATCCCAGTGCCGGAACGCGGCGTGCCGGTATTTGAGGCTAATCTGAAGCTGGACCAAGCCTATGGAGTAGGCAAGACGCAGTATGGTCAGAGGGACGTATTTGTTGTTCAGGGGGGTACAGTATCGGGTGAGAAGATCAATGGTTCGGTGATGCCGGGAGGGCTGGATTTTCAGTTGAGCTTTTCAAACGGCGGCATGGAGATTGAACAGATATTCGTGCTCAAGACGGGCGATGGGAAGTACATCTATCTGCGAATTGCCGGCACGGCAGCGGATCGGAGTGACGTGAGAATGGTGCCGGATTTTGAAGCCCCCAACGCAAGTGATTACAACTGGCTTAACACGGGGAAGTATGCCGGGAGGCGTGTGGTGGATCTGGCTGCCAAAACGATGAAGATAAGCGTCTATGATGTATCGAGTGTCGCCACGGCGCCGGATGCGACGAACTCGGTCCAGGTGAACAAACCGGCGGATATTCAGGACCAGCCGTGGGACTACCGAAAAGCCACGGCAGAGGAGAAGCGAGGCGACCAGTTGATCAGCGAAAATGTGACTCTGGGGGCCAGCCAATCGGTTGGAGCCACCAAGAAAGGCAACCGGAACATCATTCCGATCACCGGAGGAACTCTTAGCGGGAAGATCACGGGGAAGGTTTTGTCGGGCGGCGCAGATTATCAGAACCTTTCGAATCCTCCGACTATTGATGCCCGCTATCTCTGGCAGACGAGCGACGGCGAAGTGATCATTGTGCGAAACGCCGGCGCCTTCGGATTGCTGGCGCCGGCGTTTGAGGTACGGTTGGACAGCAAATATGCTTGGTTGAACAAGGGAGTGTATCTGAGTTCAAATCCAGGCATGGGATCGGGCGGCGTCGGGCTCACCTTCTTTGAGAGTAAGCAGTAACTAAAACAGAGCGTTGCGGGATGCCGCATCGCATTCCGAAGTTATAGTAAGATATTGCAACTGTTGTCTGGGCCAAGTATCCCATTTTGCCGAAATAAAACGCATAGTGCATGCATAGCAAATGCAAAATGCATTAAGCGCTTGACAAAGCCGTGTGTGTAAACCTAGTCTTGCCGGAAAGCATTTGCATAATCGAGTCAATAGGAGGAAATGAATATGTTTAGACGGGTCTGCATGCTGATATGTGCATTGAGTCTAATCGCGACAGCCGTGAGTGCTCAGGCGCCGCCTGCCGCTTCGGGGCCCCAAACGCCTCCCACTGGTTCCGGGCCTTACTCTGCAATCATTGAAGGAGATTCTGGAGTGCCGGGGCATACAATTTATCGTCCGGAGAATTTGAGCCCTTTCAGCGAAAAGAATCCCCTGCCGGTTGCAGCTTGGGGCAATGGGGGTTGCGCTAACGCATCGCGAACGTATGCCCCTTTCCTGGCGGAAATCGCATCCCAGGGTTTCCTGGTTGTGGCCATCGGCCCGTTCACTCCGGGAGACACATCCAACCGTGGTGGCATGGGCGGCGGCATGGGCATGGGTAGTGGGACGAATTCTGCTCAATTGATTGAAGCCCTCGATTGGGCGACAGCCGAGAATAAGCGCAAGGACAGCAAGTATTACCAGAAACTGAATCCATCAAAATTTGCCGTGTTCGGCCACAGCTGTGGGGGACTGCAGGCATTGGAAGTAGCGCCTGATCCGCGCGTCTCAACGGTCCTCGTCATGGATAGCGGCATTTTTGGGCCTGGAGGGGCGCCGAAAATGGGAACGCCGCCGGGAGGAGCGCCGAAAGTGGAAGCGCCTCAAGGAGGTGCAATGCCTGGAGGGCCGCCTCAAGGAGGTGCACCGCAGGGAGGAGCGCCAAAAGTAGCTATGGGAGGAGCAATGTCAGTCGGTAAGGATGTCCTCCAGAAATTGCACTCGCCTGTTATCTATATCATCGGCGGAGAGAAGGATATTGCTTACCCGCAGGCTATCGATGATTTCGCGAAGATCGACAAAGTCCCTGTTGCCATAGCCAATTTCGATGTGGGCCATGGAGGGACATACAGCCAACCGAATGGAGGTGAGTTCGGAAAAGTTGCTGTATCATGGCTGAAATGGCAGCTAAAAAAAGATGAAACCGCCGGGAAGATGTTCTCCGGTGCATCCTGCGGCTTATGCAAAGACGAAAAATGGAAGTTTGAAAAAAAGAAGATCCAATAAAACATCCGGATCCGAATGCTTTTTATGGCAAAAGGACGCGGAATACGCGGACCGCGCAGATGAACTCGGATAGAATTTCCGCGTTTTTCTGCGTAGTCTGCGTGCTCCGCGTCTGCTCGTTTTTTGAGAAGAATCAGATACGGTTTACATTATGAAAAATGTGCTATTTTCAAGCATGGTGGTTTTGTTTACTGCGCTTGCATTTTCCTCAATTTATTCTCAAACAGTTGGCCATTCGGATATTCAGCCTAAACCCACGATTTCTATCTGGCCCGGTAAGGCGCCCGGTTCAGAGGACTGGACCTTCAGCGAAAAGGTTACGGAAGGACCCGGTGGATCGAAAACCTATTCCAATGTCGTTAATCCCACCCTCACGGTCTATCTGCCCGATCCGGCCAAAGCGAATGGAGCGGCGGTAATCCTCTGCCCAGGCGGCGCCATGCGCATGCTGGGCTTCGCCGAGACGGAACGAACCGCCGAATGGCTCAACTCCAAGGGTATCGCCGCTTTCATCCTAAAGTATAGGGTAGTCCCGGATACTCCGCCCGCGGCTGGCGCCGCGCGGTCTGCCGGCCCTTCGCGGTCGGGATTTCAGGGGATGGGGAAGGAATTATCATTTCAAGAAATTCTGAACAGGCATGGCAACGCCAATCCCGCACCCGACAATCAGGAGCATCTCAAAGTCATTGCGATGGCGATATCCGACGGCCGGCAAGCTATTCGTATCCTCAGGCATGATGCCGCCAAGTACCACATTGATCCGAAGCGCATTGGCATCCTGGGATTCTCGGCGGGGGGAGGAGTTGCCATCGGGACCGCCGTGACGGAATCTTCGGATGGGTATCCGGATTTCGTTGCCACCATCTACGGACCATCGCTTGTGGACGTTTCTGTGCCAAAGCTCGGAGCTCCGCTGTTTATAGCTGTCATGGACGGTCATTTCAATGTGACCAACGGGTGCGCGGCGCTGTTCACACTCTGGAAAGAAGCCGGCCGCCCGGTTGAGATTCATGTTTATGATCATGCATACGGTCCCGCATCGGGAATGCCGATAGCAAGCTGGACCGACCGGCTTTATGACTGGCTTCGCGCCCGAAGAGTCGCTACCGACTGAGCATTACTTCATCCTGCATCGCACCGTTAAGCTGTGTGAAATACGCGCTGTATCCGGCCACTCGTGTGGAAAGTAAAAGCTAAAAAGACAAACGCCAAACTGCGCTGAAAGGCCGAAGCGTACCCGCTTGTTTCACACATGCGGACTCCTTGCGGAAAACCTGTGATATATTCCTCGCTGTCGTGGAAAATCCATAGATAAAGCGGTGTGCAAACGGAAGTGAGAGTCAAAAATGCAAAGGGTACAACTCTGGGAGCGCCGACGAGACGCCAAATGACGCATGTTTTTTCAGTTTTTAGGCCCGGAGGGCCGGCATTAAATAGCCCCGAGCGTCAGCTCGGGGTGGGAGCGATAGACAATAAGAGGCCCAAAGGGCCGGCACAACAGACGAAGTGCCGCGCCTTCGGCGCTTATTTTATATTTAATCCTATCCCGGCCTAACGGCCGGGCCTATTCACTGCCGGCCCTTCGGGCCTAAAACCCCACGGCATTGACTCTCACTTCCGTTTGCACCCGATAAAGCGTGCACCGTTGACAAATTGCCACTTATCAGACATGCCGGAGAGCTCTGAGCGGGAGAACCCGCCGTGCTAGCCGTTACCGGAGCAAGCGGCGAAATAGGGCGCAGGATTGCATCCCGCCTGGCCGGGCTTGGAGCAAGCCAACGATTGATTGTGCGGGATTCCGCCCGGGCGCCGGTCCTGCCCGGAGCGGAAGTAGTTGAAGCCTCATCCTATGAGGATGCAGCAGCAATGCTTCAAGCCCTGACCGGTGTCCAAACCCTGTTTTTGGTTTCGGCACGCGACAGGTTTGGCGTAGTTCACATCAGCGCTAAGAATCACAAAAAGCCTCCGCCCTACGATCGTTTGCAGCAACAGCGTATTGCCGTGAATGCTGCAGCGACTGCCGGAGTGCGGCACATTGTCTACCTTTCAATAGTAAATGCCGCGCCTGATGCCACTTTCATTCTTGCCCATGATCACTTTTACACCGAGCAGCACATCCGGGCTTCAGGCATGCTTTTCACATTCCTGCGCGCCGGCCTTTATACCGACAATGTGCCGCAATGCGTTTCGGAGGATGACGTAATCCGCGCACCTGCCGGCGAGGGGTGTGCCGCCTGGGTTACGCGTGATGACATTGCCGATGTGGCCGTGGCGGTCATGACCGGAACCGGGCACTCAGGCCGCACCTATGATGTGACGGGCCCGGAAGCAATCACGATGGCTGCAACCGCGGAAAAGTTATCTGCTGCAGTTAAAAGAAAAATCGTATACAAGGCCCAGACTCCACAGGAAGCCCGGGCAACACGCACGACCAGCCGGTTGGAAAAGTTCGAGGCTGAACGCCGCATGCTAACCGGCCAAGGACTTGATGACTATGAAGTGGAGGTTTTTGTGACCCATTTCCTGCAAATTGCGGCGGGGGACTTGGCCAACGTCAGCGATACAGTTCCGAAACTGGCCGGACATCCGGCCCAATCTCTAGAGGATTACCTTCGGCTGCATCCTGAAAGCTACCGGCATCTTGTCCGCGCAACTGCCTAACGGGACGACCGGGCATTCCTAATTGCCGACCTGACCGCCTCTGCGATATTGATCACTCTGGATGGTATGCCGCTACATCTCGGCAAGACTTAATTCGGTGCGCGCAATTACTTCATCCTGCATCGCGCCGTTAAGCTGTGTGAAATATGCGCTGTATCCGGCCACGCGAACCACAAGATCCCGATACTGCGCAGGATTCTGTTGAGCCTTCAGCAGCATTTCTCTGGACACGACATTAAACTGCACATGCTTCCCACCGTGCTTGAGATATGTCTTTATCATCGCCGACACCTTATGCAAATCTTCATTACTCTGCAGCGCGGAGGGGTGAAACTTCATGTTCATCAGTGTGGCCTGGTACGGGTCCTGGTCGATCCGCAAAGCGCTGCGCATAACGGCTGTCGGGCCGTGGGTGTCCCGCCCCTGCACCGGGGAGACGGTACCATCCGCGCAGGTTTCATGCGCATGTCTTCCGTCCGGCGTAGCGCCCGTCAATGCGCCTCCAGGCTGATGCGAGGTAATGGATATTGCAGTCGCCTTGTGCATGCTTCCATACGCAGTAGGCAGTTCATTGGCAGTCGCCGCCCAGAATGCATATAGGTCTGCCGCAATTTCGTCGACATAGCTGTCCCCGTTGCCGTATTTGGGCGCTTCCAGGCACATTTTACGCAGGCCTTCGCACCCTTTCCAATCAAGATCCAAAGCCCGTTTGAGATCGCCCATGGCAACTTTCTTTTCTTCATAGACGAGTTTCTTTACCGCAGCCATAGAATCCGCCACGTTGATCATCCCCACCGGATTGAGCACGGCCCCATTTTCGAAGGGCATGGTGCGGCTCAATAGATCTTTGCCGGTTGTAATGCCATCCTCCATTAGGGAGGACCGAAAGGCATCTGGAAACAGCTCGCGTTCAATCAGAAGCTCGAGATTATCTTTTTCTGCCGCAAGCCCCATGAAGTGTCGGAGCTGTTTTTTAAAGGCAGCAGCAAATTGATCATAAGCGGCAAAGCCTTCCAGATCGCCCGTTTCAATTCCGACCCGCATGCCGGTACCGGGATCGATCCCGTTATGAAGGAAAATATCGAAGACCAGCGGTACGACAAACATTCCGATTGCCACTGTCCGCGACTTCCCCGGCAGGTTCGCGTCCAGGCAACCCGTAAGCACGTATTCCCGTGCCTCTTCCAAGGGAATGCCGCAACGCATAAAAAAGGCCATGTAGGACTTGTCTCCCACAAACGCGGGCATTCCGATGCCTGTCCTTACGACCTCCAGAGCTTTGATCATTAGCTTTTCAGGCGTTTCCTGATGAACCCTCAACGTGAGTGTGTGGTGCGGCAGGCGTGTTTCCAGCGCCGCTTCCAGGAGTAGGTACGTCAATTCGTTCGTTGCATCCCGACCATCGGATGTCACTCCCCCGATCGTCCAGTTGTGCCATTTGGCCAAACCGGCGTTTTTCTTGCGATTTCGTTCCCCCGATATCCGGTTCAGGTGCATGTCCTTGATACGGAGGCATTCAAGCAGCTCGAGGACCTCGTCATCCGTAATCAGCCCGGCTGCCTTGTCCGCCTGGTAAAACGGATACATATATTGATCAAACCTTCCAGCGGCCGCCGTTGGCGAGGGATTGATCATCAGGAATACAAACCAGAAAGATTGCACTGCTTCCCTGAACGTCCGTGCGGGGTTTGCGGGCACGTTTCGGCAAATCTCCGCCATAAGCTGCAACTCCCTTTTTCGTGCAGGGCGAGCCTCCGTTTCGGCCATGGATGCAGCAAGATTCGCATACCGGCCGGCAAAATCCACTGCCGCTCGGTGCATCAGAATGACTGCCTGCAAATACCGCATCCGTGAAAGACTGTCGTCACCTGTGTGCCTCAACCCTTTAAGTTCAGCTTCAGCCTTTGCAATAAGGACGACGAGCCCTTCGTTCAGTACCTTGGGAAAATCGACTGCCATGAGAAAGAACCCGGGGCCAAGGCCCAGTCCCGACTGCGCGTATCCCCCTCCACTCCCTTCTTTCGCACTTTTCCATGGGGGCAGGATGATTCCCAAACGCAAGAAAGTCAGCAGTCTCTCGTCATAGGCCGCTATTTCTCCCATGCTGCCGATTAACGTCTTTCTATTGCTGCCGGCATTTAGGTCCTGTAATTCACGTTCCTCTTCGGGAGAAATTAAAAAGCCTTCCCGTTTTAGCGCATCAATCTCATCCTGGGACCATGTAAAGTATTCAGGATCGATTTCCAGTCCCATCGGCTTGCCGGCTCCGTTGCCAACAATCAGGGTATCCTCTTCGATAAATATTGGGATCTCCCGCAAGACATTGGCGAACACTTTTGCTCACCGCAGAATCATGGGTTC
>JAHFUH010000137.1 GCA_023265215.1 Acidobacteriota bacterium | reverse complement strand
TTTTTCCACCGTATGCTCGAAAGAGTTAGCATACCCGTAGTTGATTTGAGCCCAACCCGTCAGTCCTGGTTTAACAACATGGCGCAACTGATAAAAGGAATAGTTTCGGCAAGCTGCTGCACGAAATGAGGCCGCTCCGGGCGAGGTCCCACTATGCTCATATCGCCTGCCAGCACATTGAAAAGCTGAGGCAATTCATCCAACCGAGTCCGGCGCATCAGCTTCCCAATGCGGGTAACACGCTTATCCGCTGCGCCTGCAGACCACACGGGACCTGATTCGCTCTCGGCATTTTCATACATCGATCGGAACTTCCACAGAGTAAAGGACCGACCGTTCTGGCCTACCCGCTCCTGCCGGAAAAAGATGTGGCCTTTCGAATCCAGTTTTATAGCAATCATCACGATCAGTAAAACCGGCGAGAAAAGCAAAAGTATAATGGAGGATACAAGAACCGATAAAACTCGTTTTTCAAATAATAGCTTTTGAGATACGCTGAACCCGGAGTTGAATACCATCCAGCTCGGTTTAAGGTTCTCGATCGGTATCTTTCCGGCAACACGTTCATAAAAAGTGGTGGCATCTTCGACTGCAATGCCCTGCGTTTTGAAATTGAGGAGCTCTCGAATCGGAAGTTTCCCGCGTCTGTCCTGTAATTCAACAACAATTCTGTCTACTTTTTTATCTAGAACCAGCTTTTCCAGATCCTGGTAAACGCCGATGACCTTCGGATTTACAATCGATACTCCGACAAGTTGAGGACTCTCGCCCAAAAATCCAAGGACCTTGATCCCCATTTCAGGATGTTTTAACACTTCTCTTACAAGTTCCCTGGCCAACGGCCCGGTTCCCAAAACCAGCATATTTGTGTGAGGCGCTCGAGCATTTATATAAAAACGCAATATAGTGTGCCCAATTGCAATCAACATCACATTCAAAAGGAGACTGCTATTTAGGATTGGACGATCAACCATTATTTTAGGAATAAAATACTGAAGAACCAAAAGAGACGCGGATGCCATCAGCAGCGCCTGACAGAGTCGGATAGCGAATTCTCTCCATGTACTGATCGCTTGCAGATCATAAAGATCTCGCAAATGCAGACAGATTTGAAATATTACAGCAATCAGTATTGCTTTCAGGTAAAAATGATTTGCATCTGGAGCGGGAAAAGGTGATTTCAACAACTGCAGGGATCGTGCGCTAAGAACGCAAGCGCATAAAAGAACGGTTTCCGCCGATACTATTCCAAACTTCTTGAAAACAAGATATCGCCACATCGATTTATCCAGTATTGAGCCTCAACGCCGCCTCTATGAAAATTCATAGGAAGTTCGATGCTCAATATCCATTTTGAGCCCAATAAACTTTAGCGTGTGTCCATTCGCTTTTCTTATCGGTAGCAGGATCGGATCGATTTAGCAGTTTAAGCGATTCAGGCAAAAATAGATGATCTGCAAGGCTCTGAATTGTGACCCTCGAGGCAGGGATTTGATTGAGAAGAAAAAAAACCCCAATCATCCTTGGCGGTTGATTGGGGTTTTTTGTAAAGCCTGACTTTGCGGTTTGATTACATTTTCCTCCTAGCAAAGAAGACGGCTCCAAGAAGCCCGGAACCAAGAAGAATCAGTGAAGAAGGCTCCGGTACCGGATTATTGGATGCCGAAACGTTATCCAAAGTTGTTTGCATCCAGAAGGGATTACTTACCGTAATCACCTGGGTCATTGTAAACTGGGTTCCCGGAGTTATAAGTGCTGTATCTGTGCCGGAAAATACACCGGACTGAGTAGTTGAATAGACCGGAGGTTGATTTTCTCCGAAATATTGATTCGTCGGGTCAATATAGACCGCATAACCCACCGTGCTGTTAGGCGGGAAGAGATTCGACTGGAAATCCAATCCCAAATCTAGAGACATTGAAGAACCATCGGATCCAAAGCTGTCGGACAGCTCAATTGTCAGCGGTGCCCCACCTCCCCACATGGAGCCCACCATGTTCAACTGCACATAGTTAGGATTTGATGCGCCATATAGATTGACAACCCAGTTAATTCCGTAGTCGCCAGGATTGATATGAGCCGAAACATTGTTTGGATTGTTTATGTCGATCGGATAAAACGTATTCGAGTAAGCACCTGAGGTAATTCTCAACTCTGGTGCTGCACCCGATATCGACGGAAAGGCGAACATTAAGCAGATTGCTATTGTCAGCAACCATACTGATTTGAATTTCATAAAGCCTCCCTATTATTGAATGTTCCCTCCGGTTCACACCGGGTTCAGTTATTGAATCAGGCCTTTCGGATTTTCTTTTAGAACCAAAGCCCGCAAAAGGTATAGCAACTACTGTGCCTAAACCGGGGCGATTGAACATGATCAACAATAAGCTTAATAATCTCAACTACATACAGGAGCAATAAATTATTCGAATTGGAATTCGCCGCATCATCAACCGCTTTGTTGTAATACGATTTTCCATTTTTTCTAACACCCGGAATGGGTTTCATTTCGCTTGATGTCTCTAAACATCTTATTTTCATTGGATTACAGTCAAGCGCAATAAATAATAATCCTGTAAGACAATTGAACAGGCCTGATTTGAGAAATCATGAAAGGTACTTGTGAGAGTCAGGGTGAGATTACGGAGAGCCGCTAAGGCGCATAAATTTACAGATATGCCAGGAATTTGAAGTCGAGTGGGAGCACCGATCATGCAGGTTTAGGCACATCGTCGAGAAGACCAACAGCAGCCGATGCATTCCTTGGGAATTTCGCGGCGCCAGTTGCTCTCTGCATCATTAAAATTAATGCATTTATTCATTGAATAAATATTAGCTGCGCAATAATTTTATCCGTTTCCCATAATTCCTAACGCCTGCGGCGGATGATGCTGAGGGTGTTTATTCCGGCGAGTGTTCAGATAAATACGTTTTGTGATGATCGATGACATTCCTAGCCTTTATCAATTCATCTAAGCCGGGTTTGCTATTGAGATCCGCACAGTATAGTGATGGCCAATGTAGTAGCAGTACCCACCCTCGGCAGTTATCAGCAAAGCCCAGCGCGGAGGTCGCGAAACAAGCCGAAGTCCTGGGTAGACGACCTAACACATGGAAGCCCTGCAAGGACGGTACAATGCGCTGTGTCGCCTTGCAGGCGTGCGCGTCAAGCTGAGAGAGAGTAAGTCTAGCGCTGAAAGCGCGGCGCAGCAAAGCCCAGGGCGAAGGCCGCAAAGCGGCCGAAGCCCTGGGTTAGAAAGCAAAAGAGAAAAAGCCTTGAAAGCGTAACACAAGCCGACTGTGCCGCCCTTCAAGGCTCTATTCACTCTGGGCTATTGCGCCGCGCCTTCGGCGCTTCAGAAATGCGGTTTAGCTTGACGCGCATGCCTTTCAGCGTTTCAGATGCAGCATGCGAGTCGCCATTCATTACCTGAGAAATGTCACGATAATATCGGATGCTCCATAGCTTCAGATCAGAGTTTTCCAAGAATATTTTTGACTTCTTTGGTCTCAGGAAGACTTGGATCAAGCTTTATGGCCTGAGAGAGAGCCTCTTTTGCTCTATTCTTGTCACCGGTTTTCCAATAGCTCATACCTAGATGATATTGGAAAATTGCGTTCTGAGGCTCTTTCTTCACGCAATCTGAAAAGAGGTCAATTGCGGTTCTATAAGCACCTCGTTTGTAGTAAATCCAAGCAAGAGTGTCGGACACATTCGCAGAGTCAGGCAGCTTTCCTTTGGCATCATTAGCCAATTTGAGCGCCGCTTCAAGACTTCCCCCATTTTCACAGAAAATCCAGGCAAGGTTGTTGGAAGCCACGGCAAGGCTGGGATCAATTTTTAGGGCCTGCTCATAATAGTATTTGGCTTTGCCAATATTGTTTTGGGTTTGATAGACGACCCCCAGGAGCACATGGGTAGATCCCGAATTCGGATTGACCTCTAATATCTTTTGGAGCTCGGGAATCGCCTTGTCAAATGATTTTTGAGATAGAAATAGTTGTCCCAGCAGAGCATAGGCATTCATGCTGTTTTTGTCGATCGAAATGGCTTTTCTATAGCATTCTTCCGCTTTGGGGTAATTATTCTGAGCGACGTAAACCTGGCCCAGAAGCTCGTATAATTTCGCCGATTGAGGATTTAGCTGAATTTCACGAACAATTCTCTGCACCGCTTGTTCGGGCTTTTTTCGGCTGAAATGGAGGCTCGCCAGGCCGGCTACAAGGTCTACATTACCGGGATTCTTGCTCAATCCAGACTCAAAAGCTTTTTCTGCCTTGTCCATCTCGCCCAGCGATGCGTACGTCAATCCAAGACGATATTGAGCTGCAGGATCCGAGGGCCTTTGTTTTGCCAGCTGCTCCAGCTCAATTGCAGCTTCTTTGAACATTTTTCTGCTGCCATAGGCTGTCCCAAGGGTCAAGCGGGCGTCAAATGAACTGGGATCAGTCTTCAACGCCTGCTGGGCGTAGCGAATTGCGGAATCCGCATCCCCAGAATCGAGCTTGAATCGAGCTAGCGTAATCAGAGCGATGCTGAATCTGTCATTAATTCGGATAGTTTCATTCAGCTCGGATTCTGCCATCTGGCTGTCTTTGTTCTGGATATGCGCAAGTCCCATATAGTAATGGGCGGCAGCTGAAGATTGATCAATGTTTATTGCGCGCCGCAGCTCAGCAATGGCTTCAGCAGTCTTTTTCTCGCCCAGCAGCATTCTTCCTTTCAAAATGAGCGCATCCATATCCTTAGGATTTATTTTCAAAATCTCATCAACGATTCTAAAACCGGCTGCATAGTTTTTTCCATCAAGGTAAACAGCAGCCAAACGTTTCTTGAGCGCTGCTTCCCCCGGATTTTCACTTATCAGCGATTGATAGACCTTCACGCTTTTTTCAAGATTTCCCGAGGCTGCGTAAAAATCAGCCAAAGTAATGCGTTGGGCACGGTCCTTAGGATTGATGGCTACTATCTTCAGATACTCCTCTTCCGCCCTGGCATTGTCATGTTGCCTGAAATAGAATCGCGCCAGCAGTTCATGAAGACGCGCGTCCTGCGGAAATCTGGATATCTGCTGATTGATTCGCTGGAGCGCTTTTTCAGGTTGGTTTTGCCTTAGAAAGACGTCAACAAGCGCCGCAATTGCATCGACTTGCCCGGGAGTTATAGCCAAAGCGGATTCCAATTTATCCTGGGCTTCTTTGAGTTTTCCCTGACGGAGGTAGGAAAGAGCGAGATTGTACAACCCCGCGGGATTTCGGGGATTTAATCGCACAAATGATTCCAATTCAGCGCCAGCGCTCTCGTAATTGCCTTTTTTCTCATACGCGCTGCCTAATATCAGCTTGGCGCCGATCAAGCCTGGATTCACCGTAAGAGCTTGCTGAGCATAGCGAATGGCGGACTCGGGATCATCATTATCGAGTTTGGATTGAGCCAGCGCCAGGTAAACCGGGCCGAACTTCCCTCCCCTGTTTATCGCTTCATTCCATTCGATCTCAGCTTGCTTGCGATTCCCCGATTGCATATGGGACAGGCCAAGATAATATCGTGCGGCCTGAGAACCGGGATCAGCTGAAACCGCATTCTGGAAAGCAGTGAGCGCCTCACTCCCTTTTTTTAGGGCCATAAGGGAACGCCCTTTCAGAATAAATGCATTGGGGTTCTTGCTGTTTTTCGCGAGCGCCTCGTCGGCTATCTGAAGCCCTCTATCATATTGTTGTGCTTCAGCCAAAATATCTGAAAGGCGTATCCCAACGGAGGCGTTGTTTGGATCCTTCTGGAGAATTGCCTTAAGGGTTTCAATGCTATTTTCCGGTTTACGGATAGCAGTATAAAATTCAGCCAGAGTGGAGAGCTGATTTATGTTGTTAGGATCGATGGAAGCAGCCCGCTTATATTCCTCTTCAGCCTTGCCAATGTCTTTCTGGCTCAGATAAACCTGGCCCAGCATTTCATGGATCCCGGGTTGTTCCGGGAACTGAGAGATGAGTTGTTTCAGCCTTGAGATTGCCTTCTCCGGTTGCTTCCCTTTCACATATAAATTTGAAAGAGAGGCAATGGATTGAAAGTGTTTAGGGTCGATTTTAAGTGCCGCCTCGAACTGAGCTTCCGCCTGGCGTACATCTCCGCGCGCAAGATAAACCATACCAAGACGCTGAAGGCCAGTTGCGTTCTCCGGATATTTTGTTACAAACTTCTCCAATTCCAACCCGGCGTTTTGATAGTCCCGTTTGGCCATGTAAGCGGTGCCCAAAAACAAGTGCGCCTGATCAAAATCCTGATTAAGAGCCAAAGCTTGCTGAGAATAGCGGACAGCCCCATCGGCATCACCACCGTCGAGGTTCAGCTGGGCCAATATTAAATAGGCTTCGGCAAGGGTTGGATCTATCCTGATTGAAGATTCGATTTCAGACCCGCCTTGAATCTTGTTTCCCGATTGAAGATAAGCCAGTCCAAGAAAATAGTGGCCGAATGCAGAGCCCGGCTGCGATTTGACAAGAGCTTGAAGCTGAGCAATGGCATCACCCGTCTGATGGCTATTCAGCAGGATGCGTCCCTTGATCAACCTGGCATCGACATCCTTTTCATTTTTCTTCAGCACTTCATTCGCCAGCTTTGCAGCTGCATCCAGTTTGTTCTGATCCAGATAAATTCTGGCAAGACGCTTCTTGGAAAAAACATTATCGGGCTCGTCGGCTATATTTTTTTCAAGAGTATGAATCGCCTCATCGACTTTTCCGGCGGCCAAATAAAAATCCGCCAAGATCAAAGTAGTGTTATGGCCGGTTTTGTCTAAATCCACATAAGCCTTGTACAGCCTCTCGGCTTCCTCAAATTTCTTCGCCTGCAGATAAAAAAACGCCGCAGCTGAAATTGCATCTCGATATTGGGGAGCTGAAGCCAATGCATTTTTGTATTGCTCCTCCGCTTCGTCATTCCTGTGGTTCATTAGATAAAAATTGGCCAGAGCAAGTCTGGCTTCAACCGAAGCATTAATTGAGAGCAAGCTCTTATAAATTTCTTCAGCGGCGGCGGGCTTCAGTTCCTGGCCTTTGGCGCGCCCCAATGACATATAAGGGGGAAGCAGTTTGGGTTCTATTTCGAATCCTCGTCTAACATCGGCGATGGAATCGTTCAGATTTATTATGCCGGCGAAGGTGCTTCCCAAGAGGATCCTCGCATTCATGTCATTGGGGCGGGATTTTAAAATCATCTCCGCTTTAGCGCGTGCTTCATCATACTTTCTCTCCATCAGCAGCAAATTACCCAATGCGAGCTGAGCCGCCAAATGGTTCTGATCCACTGCAACGGTCTTCTGCAACTCCTGACCGGCTTCCGGATAAGCGCCCAGGCTCATGTAAGCCAGCGCCAGTTGATAGTGCGCTTCAGCCATTGTGGGGCTGCCCTTAACGGCATTTTTCAGTTCTATGATCGCTTCTTTATATTTGCCTTGTTCCAGATAGCGCTCGCCTTTTTCCAAATAGGCCTTTGGATTCCGATTGCAAGCGCATGGAAAAATCAACAAAGCGCAAAAAACCAACAAGAGGCGTGCACGCGTTGATAGTAGCATCGCATCCCCCATACATTTATTTTCAACAAACGAGCTTTTGTAATCGGGCGAAAATGCCTCTCTTTTAGAATCTGCAATTGAACGATCCCGTAATCTCGACATATCCAGCCTATGCTTTCTAAAATGCATGCAATCCTCGCCCCGCTAATCCGGCAGATATTGGTGCAAGAGCGGATATAGGACTTTGACAAAATCGACAGCGTCCCGCTCGGCATTTGTTTCGGCAATTTCTTCCATCCCATTGACCGGGCAGATCACTCGAACGAGCGCAGCATCAGTCCGATTCAATCGGATCGCATCAATAACGGTGTAAATCTTGCCCCAATATTCGCTGGCAATTACTCTGCCATGACTTTGGTACCAGTACAGCACCACCCGTTTATCCAGCCCCTTTTGAATGACAATCTTTTTGATCTGAATATTGCCAGGTTGCAAGCTTGAGTAGGAATTCGACTCTGGTTTTGTAAAAATCGTCGAAATATTGCTTTTAACAGGATTCCATCCCGAACCTGGAAGACAATTGAGAGGAGAGTGAATTGTATCTCCCTGGCGCTGGCTTACATAATACCCTATATATAAATCGACTCTGTTTTCTTCCGAATTGAAATAGACCCGATTTATATAATCATTAACGCCCAGGACTTGCAGCGTTTTTTGGTCAAATTCGCTTGAGCGCTCTTCGTTCCAATGGCCAATCCTGCCAGGAAACTCGGCCAAGGATCTTCGGATTGGCATGTCTTCAGATTTGGTGGCAGAGCCGAGATACAGCGCCCCTGCAAGCAGCAGAACACTTACGATGCCTATTCTCAGGCTCATATCCCCTCCCTATTCTGCCGAGCCTTCCTCCTCAAATCTGGAACAAAAAACAAAACCAGCTGGTGCAGACCAAATAGCATTAAAAAGGCAATGACGAATATGAGCCACCCGGAAAAAGCATGGAAAAGCCCTTCTGCCATCTCCGAACCATAGTAATGTGCAGCGAGGCCGGTCACGGCGACCCTGAAGCCATTTGCCAGAATTGCGATTGGAATTGTTGCCAGCGCCAGCCCCACCCTCATCCAAATCCATTTTTGCAAAAAATAACCGTATACAATGCCAAGAGTTAGCATCGAGATTAACGATCTTATCCCGCTGCACGCTTCCACAACCTCCAGACTCAGATTGGGCAATTGAATAATGTTGCCTTCTCGCAGAACCGGCACTCCAAGTATGGACAAAAATAGTTCGCCAAATCTGGACGCAATCAGTTGAAGCGGCAAGGTAATTTGATTGAACACAATCGCAGGAATTGGAATCATCAGCAACAGAAACAGGATCGGGCCAATCACTACTTTCAGGTGCTGCCATCCATAAACAAATAGAACCGCTCCAGCAATGATCCCGAGCATCGATATCCTGGTGAGAAACAGTTCCGACCCCAGAATGCCGACAAGCAGAACAGCAAAACTCATCAGGATCGAGATCAGTCCCAACCAATGCGGCCGTGGCACAATCTCGGCCAGTCGTCCACGTCTTTCCCAGACAAAATAGAGGGCAATGGGCAAAATGAAGAAGGCGTGCGAATAATTGTCATCTGTAGCCCAGTCATGGACCAGTTTGCTGATTACCGAATGATATAAAATGGCAAAGCTGAAAATAAATAAAACTGCTGCAGCCATATTGCTGACCGTCGGTAGCGATATCGTATTAGCGGAGTTCTTCATGATTCATAATCCAAGGCAGGGTCATGAAAGACCATGCCGCGTCAGGAGTTCATATAAAGTCGGTCGACTGATTCCCAAGGCTTTAGCGGTTTTTGATATATTGCGATTATTCTCCTGCAGAGCCCTGGCAATCACTTCTTTTTCAACCTCTTCTTTAGCCTCTTTCAGTGTCAGTTTGACCGGAGTTTCACTCGGTGGATGCAACTCAAGCTCTGCGGGACTGATGAATGGTCCATCCGATAGCACCAGCGCGCGTTTGATTCGATTTTGCAGTTCCCTGACATTCCCCGGCCAGGCATGAATCTTCATGGCATCCAGCGCCTGCCTCGTGAACTTTTTAGGACCCATTTTCAGCTCTTTTGAAAAGGTCTGGACCAAGTGCCCGGCAATCTCGATTACATCATTGCTACGCTCTCGCAAGGGAGGGATGTTTATCGTCACCACTGCAAGTCGAAAAAATAGATCTTCCCGGAATCTGTTTTCCTTTACCGCGGTATCAAGATCTTGATGGGTTGCGGCAATGACCCGGCTGTCCACTGAAATAGATTCCCTGCCTCCAACGCGCTCAATCACTCTCTCTTGCAGGAAACGAAGAATCTTGACCTGAAGGCTCTGGGCCAGGTCGCCTATTTCATCAAGAAACAGAGTCCCACCCTTGGCATACTCGAATTTCCCGCGGCGTTGCATCGTTGCGCCTGTAAAAGAGCCTCTTTCATGGCCGAACAACTCACTTTCAAGCAGGCTTTCCGGAATAGCGCCGCAGTTGATAGCAGCGAATGGGCCGCCTTTCCTGCTGCTGAGATTGTGTATGGCGAGAGCTACCAATTCCTTTCCAGTTCCACTTTCGCCAAGGACCAAGACCGGGACATCGGTATTCGCCACTTTTCGAATGGCGAAAATTACGC
>JAHFUH010000010.1 GCA_023265215.1 Acidobacteriota bacterium | reverse complement strand
GCACGAAGTTACTTTTCGCAATTATCTCTTAAGGGCCGGGTATTTCAAAAAATCGCTTGGCTTAGGGTCTGAAGCCGCTGCCAACGACAATAATCCCGGGCCAAAAGGGCCTGGGTTCACCTTCCCCAAGAGGAAGCCCGCCCCTAAAGGGTCGGGTATTTCAAAAATTGGCAGTATCTAAATAGAAAAACCCAACCTGAGATGCTAAAATTTCTTTCGCCTCTTGAAATGTGACATTTGCCATTTCCGGAGGAGTTTTTTCGGAATCGTTTTTTATTGATGGATCAGCTCCAGATCTTTCCAAAAGTTGGATCATTGTGGGATCTCTTCGAAGATAAGCAAGATGTAAGGGGCTGTTGCCATGTTTACATCGAATGTTAAGGTTAGCTCCCAATGAAAGTAATTTTTCTGCAAGTTGGAAATTAGAAAATTTTAGTGGTTTTCCAGCACTATCTATGCTTGTATATCCTTTTCCCACAGCTAAAAGTAGAGCCGTGTTCCCATGCCCTAACAAATCAAGATTTGGGCGAAGTCTTTCAGCTCTCAGTTTTTCTCCTAGGGTTGCCAGCTGCAAAGAAAAACATAATCAAATATTGACAAATATTATCAAAATGAGTACATTTCTTTAACATGAAAGTAAGCATTGGGAAAATTGCAAAAGAATTGGGTGTATCGAGAGTAACGCTTCGACGTTGGGAAGCTGCCGGGAAAATTAAATCAGAACGGACACCTAAAGGCCATCGAAGATATGATCTTTTAAAAATTCTTGGAGCATTTCCCAGAACTCAAATTTGTCACAAAAATACCATTGCTTACGCTAGAGTCTCAAGTCACGATCAAAAAAATGATCTTGTGCGACAAGTCTCTGTTTTAGAATCTTTTTGTGCAGCAAACGGATGGACCTATGAAATTATTCAAGATTTAGGTTCAGGACTAAATTATCATAAGCGAGGCTTGCGCAAACTGATCCAAAGCATTTGTTCCGGTAAAATTGATAGACTCATTCTAACTCACAAAGATCGTCTGCTCCGTTTTGGAGCTGAACTGATATTTTCTCTTTGCGAACAATTTGGAATAGAAGTTGTCATTATCAATAAAACAGAAAGCTCCACTTTTGAGGATGATTTAGTCCAGGATGTCCTTGAAATAATTACAGTTTTTTCTGCAAGATTGTACGGTGCAAGAAGTCGCAAAAATCAAAAACTCCTTGAAGCATTAAAAGAGGCGGCAAAAACCATCTAATGCAAGACAATTCCTTAAGGACGTATCAAACCAGACTCAACCTCGGTGATATAAACCAAGAAGCGCTCCAAGCTTGCGGAGAGCTTTTTGCCCATATAGAACATTGTCTGCTTGCAGATATCAGCAAAGGCAAAGAGATCAATAAGCTCAAATCATCCTACATGATCAAATATGGCATTACCGCCAGACATTTCAATGCACTTCGGGTAAAAGTTGAAGGAAAAATTGCTGCAATTAAAGAGCTGAATAAAATGCAGATTTCTTCCTTGCAAGAACAGATTAAAACTTTAGAAGAAAAAATCTCAAAACCTCCAAAAAAGCTCCTACGGTCTCTTTGGGTGCATCAGAAAAAGAGGCGCCTGCAGAAATTAAAACACCGGTTAGCCCATCTTGTTAAAGATCAGAAGCAAGATCAAATCTCTCTTTGTTTTGGCTCTAGAAAATTGTTCCATGCCCAGTTTGAATTAGAAGCCAATGGCTATGCAACCCACGAAGAATGGCTAGCCTCCTGGCGCTCTGCAAGAACTAATGAAATCTTCTTTTTAGGCTCTAAAGACGAAACCGCCGGCAACCAAACATGCACAGCAAACATCGAAGAAAATGGCACCCTGACTATTCGCATCCGCATGCCCAATAGCCTTGTTTCTAGATTTGGCAAATATCTAACCATCCCCAATGTTGTTTTTTCTTATGGTCATCAAGAGATCATCACTAGCCTAATAGATTGCCACCAAAGACAACTTTTAAGTCAGGCTAAAGACCCAAGCAGTAAAAATCATGGGCAAGCCCTGACCTATCGTTTGAAACAGGACAAAAAAGGCTGGCGCCTTTTTGTGAGTACCTCGCTTCCCACTCCGCAGTGGAAAACGAGCAAAGACAAAGGAGTCATTGGCGTTGATATAAATATGGATCATCTAGCCCTTGTTGAAACAGATCGTTTTGGCAATCCTCTTCACAAAAAGACCATTCCCTTAAACCTCTACGGGAAAACGAAAGAACAATCCTTGGCGCTTATTGGGGATGCCAGCGCACAGGCAGTCGAACATGCAGAACAAACCTTAAAACCCCTCATCCTCGAAAACCTGGACTTCCAAAAGAAAAAACAATCTCTTCGAGAAACCCACACCCCTTCTCAATCTCGCAAACTTTCTTCATTCTCTTATCAATCAATCCTGACCCATTTAAAGTCTAGAGCCTTTCGCAAACAGATCGAAATAAAACAGGTCAATCCGGCCTTTACTTCTCTCATTGGAAGAATCAAGTTTGCATCGAGGTATGGACTCTCAATTCATCACGCAGCGGCCCTTTGCATCGGCCGCAGATTTTTAAATCTTTCTGAAAAAGTGCCGCGCCATTTGGATAAAATTCCGGATGGCAAAGATGGTCATGTCGCCTTATCCCTACCTGTAAGGAATCGGGACAAGCACGTATGGCATCTGTGGCGGCATTTAAGTAAGAAACTACCAGCAGCGCTTGCAGCGCATTTCCGGGCCAAAAGATCCTCGAGTCCTCCAAAGGCGACTCTTGAGACAAACACCCTCCCGGATATTATCGGTGCGATTCCGGTATGCCAATCGTCAGCATAGCTGTTCGGCTGACGTCTCTATAAGAAATGTGCTTCATGAGTACATTTGTATAGATTTTTTTGAGCGGCTTTGGTTTTACGGGCCAGTCTCCGTGAGCTGCGTGGATATCGGTATGGCAGAGGCCTGCGGCTTCAATTTTTACCATAATTTCATCCGGTCCCGGTTTTGGCTTTGGCACATCTTCAATGATTAAAGGTTTATCAAACGCATGAACAACGGCAGCTTTCATGAAACCTCCCAAGTAGTTAAAATATTTTTTTAATAACATGTTGGCCATTATTGGAGAAGATCTGACTACAGCGGGTTGTGGAGCTGCGTGCAAATTGGGCATTGGCTCACTTTGTGACCGCGGGCCGGGCAATAAGTCCTAGCAAAGAGGATGATCTGGAGGTGAAGGGTGATCCAGGACGATTTCGGGAAGATTTTTTTGAGGTCCCGTTCGGTTTGTTGGACTGTTTTTCCCTTTGATAGCCCCCATCGTTTGGCCGAGCGGTGGATGTGGGTATCGACGGGGAAGGCAGGTTTTCCAAAAGCTTGGCAAAGGACAACAGAGGCGGTCTTG
>JAHFUH010000136.1 GCA_023265215.1 Acidobacteriota bacterium | reverse complement strand
TTTGTATTGCTTCCGGGGCCTCGCCAGGCTCCCGTGCTAAATGGATGCGGCCCAGCTCCCCCTCCGAACCCGCTGCCTCGAGACAAGGTCTTCAAATGAGGAACATCGTAGATGCACTGGGAGCTCCTGTCACCCGCGTGGAACACTCGATATTCCAGGAAACAAATCCGATTGCCGGCATCGAGGCCGGAACTGATTTTGACAACGGCAGCGGGCTGGAATGAATCGTAGAAGAATTCCTCTTCGCGCGTCCAGGCAACCTGAACAGGAACGCCTGTCATTTTGGAAAGCCGGGCAGCCTGAACAGCCTGCCCAATCTGGCTCTTTCCTCCAAATCCTCCTCCCACGAACGGGGTAATAATCCGGACCTTACTGGAAGTCAATCCGACTGTCTTTGCGATTTCCTCGACAACCCCAAAAGGCCGCTGTGTCCCGATCCAGACAGTTGCGTTATCCTTCTCCACATTCGCCAAAGCGCTGTGAGTCTCGCTGGGGGCGTGCGCAACATATGGAGTGAAATAGGATTCTTCAAATTTGATCGCGGCAAGATTAATCCCCTGCGCTAAATCACCCTTCTGCTCGATGACATTGTCACGCGCGGCACCACTCATTAGCTGCTCAAAAATGGTCTTTTCATCGACCTTCGCTTCCGGAATTTCGTACTCCGCTTTAATCAAGCTTATGGCTTTCTGCGCCATATCCGGGAATGCATGAACGGCTGCAATGAAATCTCCTTCCTGCAATACCTGCACTCCCCTGATCCCTTTCGCCGCAGAAAGGTCTGCCGATTTCAGTTTGGCGCCGTGAGCGGGAGGCCTGAGTACTTTCCCATACAGCATATCTTTCAGCCGAATATCGCCCGCGAACTGCGCCTTTCCCGTGACCTTTTCCACGAAGTCAGGCCGCGGGAGCGATTTCCCACAGACCTCGAACGCGGCAGGCTGCTTCAATTCAGGCTTCTTATCGAGATGCCGCTCTATTGTTGTTCCCTTTGCAAGAGATCCATAACTGACTCTGTTCGATGGTTTGCTTTTCTCGATGATAAATCCATTCTTAGCAACCAACTGATCCGGAGGCAAATGCATTTGCTCGGCGGCAAGCTGAATCAAAACCTCCCGGCCTTCGGCGCCCGCGGCTCTCAGGGCAGGGCCGAAGTATTTTATGCTTCGCGAGCCATTGGTGCCGCCATCCCAGGGACAAAGCTTCGTATCGCCCAAGACCATGCTGATTGATTCGTAGGGCGTTTCGAGTTCTTCCGCAAGCATCTGGGCCAAAGAAGCATTGATTCCCTGCCCCATCTCGATTTTTCCCGTGTAGCACGTAACCCTCCCGTCCTCGGCGATTCGAAAGTATGCATTGAAATCATCCGGATAACTGCCAACCCCACCGCGCGACTGCTGCTGCGCCAAAAGTAAGTCCCCTGTGGAAAACAGTAGATAGATACCCGGACCGAGAATTTTCATGAATTCCCTTCGATCGAGAATTCCCGCTGATTCCGTTTTCATGCTCTGCCTCCTTTCATCTCGGAAGCCGCTGTTTGAATTGCATCGACAATACGCGAGTAGGTTCCGCAACGGCAGAGATTTTGATCCATTGCTTCAATTATTTCCGCCCGCCCGATTTTCTTGTTCTGGAGAAGGAGACTGTACGCTTTGAGAATCATGCCGGGAGTGCAGAAACCGCATTGAATTGCGCCGTGTTTAATGAAAGCCTTCTGAATCGGATGCAGTTCGCCATTTTGCGCCAAGCCCTCAATCGTGATGACCTCCTTTCCCGAAACGTTCTTGACGGGATACCGGCACGACTGTACCGCTTCATTGTTGATTATCACGGTGCAGGCGCCGCATTGATTCTTGCCGCAGCTGAATTTTGTGCCGGTCAAACCAAGCTCCGTACGCAGGACCCAAAGGAGTTCCCTCTCTCCATCCGTGGTTATGCTTACCGGACGTTTGTTGAGCCTGAAATTAATGGTTTGCTCCATCGGCATCCTCCTTCACTATTTTAATGGCTTTTCCACCCAGATATCTCAAGCTTAAGCCAAAGCCGACTTGAAATGCACGTTGAAATAGGGACGCTACCCTATTTTCGCTTCATAATACGGGCAGATTGATATTGCGAAGGAGGAAATAAGGTAGCGTCCCCATTTTTTTATTCGTAGCGGAGGGCTTCAATTGGATCAAGTTGAGCAGCTTTTCGGGCGGGCCACACTCCAAATACCAAACCGACTGTTATTGACACGGCCAGGCCTGTTGCAACGGCCCACATCGGAATAGCCGCAGGCAAAGCAGGGATGAGAGCCATAATCAGGTAGCTTACAGCAATAGCCAAAATAATGCCGAACACCCCCCCCAGCCCGGTAAGTGTCATGGCTTCGAAGAGGAACTGCAGAATTATATCCGTTTTGCTTGCGCCAATGGCCTTTCGCACTCCTATTTCCCGGGTTCTTTCGGTGACAGACACCAGCATTATGTTCATCACGCCGATGCCTCCCACAAGCAAGCCAACGCTGGATATGGCAATAGCAACCACTCCTACTATTGCTATCACCGAATCGAGCTGCTGAATGAATCTATCAGCCGTCGTTAAATCAAAATTGTTGGGTTCGCTCGGTTTGACTCCGCGCCTGCGGCGCAGAAGGCTTTCGATTTCGTCAAGGGCAGTATCCCGCATTCCTGAACGGGCTTGTATATATAAAAGGTGATTTTCTTCATAGGGAAAAAGCTTGTGGAACGTGTCGTAGGGAATAACTACAATGGTATCCGCCTCGCTGTCCAAGGCTCCCGCTTTGCTTTTTTCCGCCACTCCAAGGATTGTGAATGGATGCCCATTAATAAGCATCTGTTTCCCGATTGGGTCCGAGTTCTGGAACATGGCTTGAGCGGCATCCGGACCCAGCACCGCAACAGGCATGCGATGCGTATCCTCCGATTCGGTGAAAAAGCGGCCATTTGCCAGCTTCACGTTGGCAACATTGGCATAATTGGCCGATACCGCGAGAAACTGGGCATTCCGCAACGTGCTCCCCTTATATTTCATTTGAATTCGCGTTCTGAAGGGAAGGCCCCTCACGCTTACGTCCTGAACCGAAGGGCACTGTTCTTTGACAGCCCGGGCATCATCGGTCGAGAGAGGCTTCCGCATCCTCTCTTCCTTGGGCCGGCGTCCTCCCCCAATCGCGTTGAGTTGCAGATGAAAAGCATAGATATTATTCGTCCCAAGATCCTCGATCTGCGAAACAATGGTGCTCCGCAGTCCCGATAGAATTGCTGCAATTACTATAACGGTCAGGATTCCGACCACAATCCCAAGGATCGTCAGGAAAGACCGGAATTTGTGGGTCAGCAATGTTTCCAAAGCCATTGCCATATTTTCGCGATATTCAATCATCTTAGGACTCTTTCGATAAAGCAACGATCGGATTGAGCTTGGATGCCTTATGCGCAGGGTAGATGCCAGAAATAATCCCAATCCCGCAGGAAAACAAAATAGCTGCCACAATGTAAAACCACGTTATATGCATCGGGAATGAAGTGGCTTTTTCGATAGTGAAACAAACGACATACGAAAGCAGCACGCCGATGACACCTCCAACGGAAGCCAGAAGCGCCGATTCAACGAGAAACTGAAGAAGTATATCGCTTCGCTTGGCGCCAACGGATTTACGCGTTCCTATCTCCACGGTTCTCTCGGTGACAGTCACAAGCATAATATTCATGACTACGATCCCGCCAACAACCAGCGAAATCAGCGTAATGGGTATGACGACCATAGAAATGGCAGCAGTAAATTGGCCGATAGCGTCCTGGACAGCGCTGCTGGCCAGGATATCAAAATCATCTTCCTTGTTAGGTTTTAGCTTGTGCCGAGCCCTGAGTATCAGCCGAACTTCATCCTGCGTCAATTGATACGCAGCATCGGTTAAAGCTTTCACCCGGAATGATACGGATCGCCTGGTTCCATATTTTTTTTGAAACGTTGTATAGGGAATATACGCTTTATTGTCCAGCGACTGACCCAACATGCTGCCATTGCGCGCTTCGACGCCAATCACAGTAAAGGGCTCTCCGCCAATTCTGACCTCTTTGTCAATCGCATCCCCGGTGCCAAACAATTCTTCTCGAATCTGAGACCCGATAACGGCAATTGTCCGTCCATGGGCAACGTCAACATCCGAAACAAAGCGTCCTTCGGCTATGTCGATCGTTTGTATCTTCAGCAGATCCGGGTTGACTCCCGCTATGCTTGCGTCGAAAAAAGACCGATCAGCTCTTTTTACATCGTCGGTCCGACTGTACATGGGCGAAATGGCGTCGCAGCCGTCACATCTCTGTTGCACCGCATACATGTCCTCAGGATGAATGTCCTTGTTCCTCTTGATTACCTTTTCAAATTCCTCGCTGGACATGTTCACCCTGGCAATCCGGGCGACAATGAATGCATTGCCTCCGAGAACGCTCGAAACTCTGTTGGAAATGAAAGTCCCCAGCCCTTCAATTGCGCCTCCAACAGTTACCACCGATGCAATTCCTATGATAAGGCCGAGAAGCGTGAGCACCGATCGAAGTTTGTGCGTCCAGATGGAATCTACGGCTATGCGGAAGGCTTCCACCAATGCTGTATGCAGCCGCATTTCTCCAGAAGATTTCTGAGTTGCAGCTTCAGGTAAGTTCATATCTCCAAATCCCAGAAAAAACGAAACGGCGCAACTATACCGACCTAGATAATACGTTTATCAGTGTTGATTTGTTCTGGTTTTTCACTCTACCGAGAGGCGGCCAGCCTGGGCGACCCTTTTTCAGCAACACTGCTTTTTTTTGCATTCGTTCGGCTGGATTTGCTCGAAGCGTTGGACTTGGCCGTTTTCTCTTTTTTTTCTTCAGCTTTCCAATCTTTTTCCAGGGTGTTTCCGCGCGCAGGCACTTTGATCCACGTTCCCGCAATCAGTGTTTTCTTGGAGGACAAGTGGTTGGCTTTTTCAATTGTTGAAATCGATACATGATACTGCGTTGCAATTTTGCCGAGGTTTTCGCCCGGTTTAACCTTATGCCGGCCATACTCTTCGGATGCAGGCTTGAAAACGGCGGCTGGAAGCGCATTCAAGCGCTCGGGCGCTTTTGAATCGGTTCCATCCGGCACCTTTAACCGGTAGTTAGGATAATTCGCGGGGGTCGTGAATCCCTTCAACGCAGGATTGAGCTTCTTCAATTCATCAATTGAAATGCTCAAAACTTTTGCAGCTGCATGAAGATCAATAGGTTTGGAAACCGACACTTCCGAATATTTCAGAGGTGGATCCAAAGAAGTGGGAAGTCCATATTTCTCGGCATTCCGGGCAAGAATCACACTGGCTTGAATTAATGGAATGTGATTCTTTGTCTCTTCCGGCAACCTCCGTCTCAGATCAACCAGTTGCCAGAAGTCTTTTAGTCCGGTGCTGTCAATCAGACGCTGGACTTTGCCTTCACCCCAGTTGTAGGCAGCAAGCGCCAAGTTCCAATCCTTGAATATTGCAAAGAGATCATTCAAATAGCGGGCCGCCGCTCGAGTAGACTTTTCAGGATCGGAGCGCTCATCTACGTCGCGGTTGACCTTCAGCCCATATCGTATGGCAGTATCCTTTTCGAATTGCCAGATTCCCTTTGCCTGAGCCTTAGAGACAGCATGCGGCTTAAAAAGGCTTTCTACCTGAGCCAAATACATAAGATCCAACGGAATCGACTCTTCACGAAACACCTTTTCAATTATGGGCTTATACTTCCCGGATCGCAGCAGGCCATCTACGAAAAACTTGCGACCGCCATTCAGCCAAAAATCAAGCGATTTGACAACCATTTCATTGACGGTTATTGGAATCTCATATTTCGTCTTGGCCAGATCCTCGGCCAAGGTGTTCTGCATGGAAGGGTCGATCGTTATCGGTATCAGATCCAGGTTGCCCAAGTCATCTACAACCGCATTTTCGACCGGATCCTCCTTCTCGCAAGGACCCAGAAGGTAAAGCGATTCATCTTCCTGTATTCGCTGGATCAGCTCCTGAAAATACCTATTGAGAATGGGGGTTGATGACAATTCCCAACTTGACTGAAGAATGATGTCGACTGCTTCATTAAATAGTTGCCGCGCTTTTTCCGAATCACCTGCTTTTATCAGGCTGGACCCATCACGGTACTTTGCACGGGCGGCCCACACGACATCCCGCATTCCCGGAGGCAAATTCGATCCGATTGCATCGAGTGCGATATCGTTGCTTGAATCAGGTGAAGAAAGCTTGGTTGGGACTTGCCCTTCGACTAAATGGACGGGCAGCGAAAACATGCTCAACAACCAGACTAAGGGAACCAGCCGATACCTTCTCATTACGTTATCAGACCTTATCCAAGTTGGACGGGACCTATTCGGGCCCATTCTATAACAAAACTGACGGACGAAGCTAACTTTTCTTTGGCACGGCCCTGAGCCCAATCCGGCATGAATGAATTGCGTTAATCAGGGCTGCTTCCGTTTATGCTTGCCAACCTCTACCGGGTTGAATTATCTGGAACCGGGGCGGTTGTCCGGCTGGACGTCATCAGCGATTTTGCCTCAGGCATTACTTCCAGAGCCTTGAGAACCTGCATGTCTCCTTCGACGCTCACTCGGAAACCTTCCTGGAGCCCGAACAAAGATGTATAGACCTCGTATCTGATGCGTCTTTTTATGAAATCGACATTATTCTGAATATCAATATCTGTAAAGTCGATTTTTCGCTCCCTTAGAAAACTCTTAAAATCAGCAAGAATGGCATCTTTAACTTCCAGATTAGGTATGGTCCTAGGTGATTTTTCTGCAGTCCCGGGAATATCATCTTTTTTGGACTGCATTGCAAACTCTTTGGCGGCTGGCACTTGGCCTGAGGTCAGTCGGCGTGCATAATGGAAAAAAATGTCCTTTTGCGTTGAAGAGAGAAGTGCTTCAAATTTATTGAGTTCCCGCATTGGCTCTAGTACGTCAGGAGTGATTCCGCCCCCGCCATAGACCTTTCGCCCGTTGTCGGTAGACCGTGTCTCACGGTTTTGATTGCTGCTATTCTCCTGCGAGGAGCCGGAGTTCTCGCTGTAGTAATACTCGGTAGTGGAGCCCGAATAGTCGCGCTGGATGAGTCTGCCGCTGGGCGTATAGTATTTTGCAGTTGTGAGAGCCATCCCGGTGTCGTTTTCCAATGTGTAGACGGACTGGACTAGCCCCTTGCCGAAACTTGTTTCTCCCACAATGAGAGCTCGGTCATGATCCTGGAGAGCGCCGGCTACAATTTCCGAGGCGCTGGCGCTATGCCGGTTGATAAGCACAACCAAAGGAACCTTGACCTTTTCGAGACCAGGAGCAGGGTATCGTTTTGCGGATCCATCCGCGCGTCCTTTGGTGGAAACGACTAAGCTTCCGCGCGGCAGAAAGAAATCCGAAACTTCGATCGCCTGATTCAGCAATCCCCCGGGATTGTCGCGAAGATCGAGTATCAATCCAGACATGCGGCTGACATTCAATTCACTAATCTTGGTTCGTAGTTCCTCAGCCGTCGATTCGGAAAAACGATCAATTTTTATGTATCCGATTCCTGGTTTGATTTCAAAAGCGTAAGGAACCGTAATGAGCGGGATTTCGTCGCGTTCAACTGTAAACTGCAAAGGATCGTGAATCCCCGGACGTTCCACCGTAATGTTTACCGTTGTGCCGCGAGGCCCGCGGAGATGATTCACAACTTCATCGGATGTCCAATCGTCTATAGGTTCCCCTTCGATCTTTGCGATGACATCGCCCGCTCGCAGCCCTCTTTTTTCAGCAGGGGAGCCAATGGCCGGCGGCTCCACGATTGCCACTTTGCCGCGGTCGCGAAGGAGAGGACGCACTCGGATGCCAAGGCCATAATACTTGCTGTGCTGCTCTTCTCTCAGACGCGAAAATTCCTTGGGATCAAAAAAGCTCGAGTGTGGGTCAAGCGTTCGAAGCATACCCTTGATCGAGCTGTAAACCAGCTTGTCCGGCCCCACTTTATCCACGTACGTCTGCTGAATGATATTCAGGACTTCCGTGTAATTGTTTAGAAAATCATTAGTTGAGGGCGGGATGGGTGATCCCGGAGTGGCGGCTGCATTGCCCCCCAGAAGACCTCCCATGAGGGAGGACAAGATGACGACGAGTATTAACAGAACGGCAAATCTGTGTTTCATATAGGATTGGCTCCGCATGTGGAACTTCAAAGCCCAACGAGTATAGCATGCCCTGAATGGGAGTGACAAGTTCAAGCTCCTTTAGTGGAAATGTTCCGGCTTTTCAGTCCATTCGTTTTGAATGGCAGCGTAAGGCGAGAAATTACAGAAGCATAATGTCGGTTGCCGGATTTGACGCGCTCCTCGCGGCTCGCAATCTTGACTTCCAATCAGCGCTCATTTAAACTTGAACCACGAATTCATGGTCGTGCAGCGCCAGGAAAGTAGGTAAACTATGGGCTCCTTAGGATGGCAAGAAATCATCATAATTTTTGTTATAGCGCTCATAGTTTTTGGTCCGCGCAAGTTGCCCGAGCTGGGAAAAACAATTGGAAAAGGGCTGGCTGAGTTCAAAAAGGCTTCCAATGAACTGAAGCAGACATGGGATGACGAAGTGCGTCTCGACAAGGAAAAAGAGGAGATGTCCCAAATCCTTAAGGAAACCTCTGTCCAGGCGTCGGATATCCTGAAAGATGAAAGCAGTCCCGCAGTACCCGAAGAGAAAGCAGAAACAACTGTAGAGAAAAAAGACAGCTAATGAGTAATTCAACTACGGAGTTGCCGACCGACACGGATCAGCCTGAATCAGAACCCGGAACAGGGAAGATGTCCTTCCTTGAACACCTCGATGAGCTGCGCAAACGGCTGGTTCACATTGCAGCGTATATAGCCATTGGTTTTGCGGTCTGCCTGTTCTTTTCCAAAAGAATCTACGATTTTCTGGCAGTTCCCGTAACCCAGGCACTGCCACCTGGCGGCAAACTTACTTTTCTCAATTTGACCGCACCATTCATCATGTATATGAAGGTAGCCTTCATAGGGGGCATTTTCGTTTCAGTTCCATTTACGCTTTATGAGGTCTGGAAATTTATTGCACCCGGACTTTACAGGAAGGAAAAGAGGTACATCGTCCCCTTCCTGGTTTCCTCTGTATGCCTGTTCCTTCTCGGCGGCGCATTCTGCTATTACATCGTACTTCCACCTTCCTGCAAATTTCTCATCAAGCTCGGGGCGTCCTTCACGCCTATGATCACGATTGACGAATATTTTGATATGGCGAACATGATGATCCTGGGCTTTGGCTTGGTTTTCGAAATGCCTGTCCTCGCCGGATTCCTTTCCATGTTCGGGCTGGTAACCGCCGGTTTCCTCTGGAATAAATTCAAGTACGCGATTGTCGGCATTGTAATACTTGCGGCCGTTTTATCTCCTACGGGAGATGCCTTCAATCTGATGCTCTGGTCGGCTCCCATGATACTTCTCTACATTATTAGCATCGGCGTAGCCGCCGTTTTCGGTTGGAAACGGAAGAAGAAGGGCTTGGCATAGGATCGGTTTCAGGTCAGACACCGCAAATAATCCTGGACGGTTTCGAGAAGCTCTGAGGCACTATTGGCCTGGTGGATTTGTGCCCGGAACTGAGTGCTTTTAGGGAAGCCCTTGGAGAAGCAGCCGCCTATTTTTTTCAGCTTTCCCAGAACCACTGGAGCAGGAGCTTCCAGGCTGATCTTCTGAAGGAAGCTCATCATGAACTCTGCCTTTTCCGCCAAGCTTATCTGCGTTATCGACTTCCCATTCCCATGCTCCCAACATTGCCTTATAAGCCAAGGATTGCTCAGGATTCCGCGCCCAATCATAACCCCGTCGACCCCTGTTTCTCTGAACATCCTCTCAGCGTCCCAGGGTGTCACCACATCTCCATTGCCCATGATGGGTATACGAGCCTGATCCTTCACCCGTGCAATTACATCCCAGTCCGACTGTCCCGAAAAAAGGTCGCAGCGCGTTCTTCCATGAATTGCCAGCGCTTCGATTCCGCAATCTTCCGCAAGTTTCAGAACTTCAACCGCATTAATGCTTTTTCGGTCCCAGCCTGAACGGATCTTGACGGTTAGGGGAACCCGGATAGCGCCTCGCACTGCCCTGAATATCCTCTCAA
>JAHFUH010000646.1 GCA_023265215.1 Acidobacteriota bacterium | reverse complement strand
CAGCACTTCTGGGGTGCAGGCTATCTGTTGAGATAGGGGTGCGCTACAAGCCTTTTCCCAATGCAATAAAACCGCATTGCGTACATGCCACTTCGTGGTATAGTGCAAACTGATTTGCTGATTTAAAGTCCAAGCTTGCTTTTTGAACTTATCAAGAACGGCCGAGGGATCAGGCCCCATGACGCCGTAGCAACCGGTTCTGCAAAAAGCCGGCAGAATGCCAGGTGCTAATTCCTGCCCCGCTGGATCAAAGCGGGGAAAGATGAGGGAGACGCTGACAGTTGCTCCGTTGCCTCTTCCTATCATCTGAAGAGGCTTTTTTCCTTGAATCTCACGGAGGACATCATGCGTCTGCAAACCAGAACTATCCACACCGGCGTCGATAAAGATACGGCTTACAACAGCATTATGACGCCAATTTACCAGACATCCACTTTCCGCTTCGCGGACATTGGCGTTACCCGAGGATACGATTACACCCGCACCTCGAATCCCACACGCAAAGCGCTGGAGGAAAACATCGCATCTTTGGAAGGCGGCGCCGGCGCAATTGCAGTAGCGACGGGAATGGCTGCCATCATGACCGTTCTTCATCTGTTTCAATCGGGAGATCACATCATCTGCACCCACGATTGCTATGGCGGAACGGATCGAATCCTCCGACTATATCAGGAACGATTCAATGTGCAGGTCAGCTATGTCAATCTTCAGAACACAGAAACTCTTCAGGCTGCCTTCCGTCCGAATACCAAAGCAGTATGGATCGAAACTCCAAGCAATCCCCTCTTGAATATTATCGATATTCGAGAAGTATCCCAGATGGCTCATGCCCATGGTGCACTCTCCGTAGTTGACAACACATTTTTATCTCCGGTAAATCAAAGGCCTTTTGAACTCGATGCCGACATCGTCGTTCACTCCACCACTAAATATTTAAATGGTCATAGCGATGTTGTTGGAGGCGCAGTTGTGGCCAAAGAGCAGAATATAGCGGAACGACTGCAATATCTTTGCAATGGGCTGGGGCAGGGCGCTTCTCCATTCGATTGCTGGCTGGTTCTTCGAGGCATCAAGACTCTCGTTCCAAGAATGCGGCTTCATGAAGAGAATGCAAAGAGTGTGGCCCGCTTTCTTTCCGGTCATTCTGCCGTAAATCGCGTATATTACCCTGGGCTCGAAACGCATCCCCATCACCAGATTGCACTCAGACAGCAATCCGGTTTTGGTGGAATGGTATCTTTCGAAATTGCCGGAGATTTGCCGAAGGTCAACCATGTGCTCCGTTCCGTCAAAGTTTTTGCACTGGCAGAATCGCTTGGAGGAGTAGAGTCATTGATCGATCATCCCGTGAGCATGACCCATGCTTCAATGGACCCAAAACTGCGGCAGGAGGCGGGCATTGCAGAAAACCTAATCCGGCTCTCCGTCGGATTAGAGGACATCCAAGATATTCTCGATGATTTGTCGAATGCTCTGGCTGCAATCCCTAAAAGCATCGTATAGCAGTACGCTTCTTTTGCCATTTATCCCAATAGAATATCATCTTGGCTCTTCGGGCGCCGAAATGTGCACATCAGCGCAATGGTCGGAAGACGGCGCCCGTTGATAATTCGAAAAGGACACAACTATATGTTTGCAGAAGCCTCCATGGAAATGCCTGCAAACAGTCCTTCCCATCATTGCCTTTGAGCATTGGTCTTGCGGACTCTTTTGGAATCACGGTGCGGCTGTATGAAGTTCGCGGTATGCCCATCCTAAGATATTGTTCTATTTCTTTTTTTTCGCCGCTGCCGCTTTCCGCTTCTTCCATATTTCCTTCATTTTCAGGCTCAGCGCTTTCTTCTGAGCTGCCGTTTTCGTCCGTAGCTTGGCACCGGCGCCAGCTTGTGACTTTGGTACTTTTGCCACTTTGGCTGCATTTCCCCTCTTAGCGGCCCAATATTGTCTCATCCGTTCCGCCTGGGCTCTCCGTTCAGCTGGCGTGCGGGATCTTCTTCCTGTAGGAATTGCCGCAGCAACTTTTGCTTCCCGAACAGTAGATCCTCCGCCCTTCAATTCAGCACGAACCATTTCAATTTCTTGATCGATTCCCTCTTTTTGCTTTTGAAGCCCTTCCAAAGCCAATTCCAATATTCTATTTCGATCCATATTCCCTTTCTCCAAAAGTAATACTAATCCATACATTAAAAACAGATTAAACGAAAATAGAGGGCGCTGGCAAGGGACAAATGGGAATATATTAATAGAAATGCTGATGTTTTATAAGAAATGCTAAAGAACTAGGTCCGCAATCGCTATTCCCTCCTGAATCCAGGCATTTGTCCCGGCTTGGGATCCTATTTCAACGAATCCCGCCAATACAGCCTATTTTATTTTTCATTGGATAGATAGTCACCCTTTGCAGCGGGCCGTTTTACTTCCCCTATTTTGCTGTTTGTGCCACCGGAGTATCTTTCGGCCTTATTGCAATTACCGGTATGGTGACGCCGTCAGGTGTCGCAATCGTAAATCTTATTACAGCCCCGGTAACCACTCCTTTCCACACAGTTCTGCCCTTACTACGTTCAACACAGAAATAGATATTGTCTCCCTCAATCTTCCCGTCTTTGATTTTCGATTCTCCCTGGGTAGGATTGTTTACTGTTCCTGACAAGGTGGTTCCATCCACTTTGAGAACAATCTCAATATCAACACTCGTTGTTCCTGCAATCCATTTTCCGGTTACGTCGCGTGTTGATTCTCTCTGCCTTATTGCGATTATCTGCCTGCGGCCGCCGCCGCCCAGCATCATACGGGTAAACCTTAATATAAATTAGCAAATTGGATCAAATAGGCACAAGCACAATTTTCCCGCTATTGGATCGATTCAATGTCATACCCCTTTGCAGGTCCGCAGTGGTATGATGGGCCCATGGAACGTATCGACCCGGAACAAGAACGACAGAGACTGGCATCATCGTATTCAAATATGACCAATGAACAATTGGAGGGTCTTGCAGCGGATCCGGCTGCGCTCACTGAACCTGCTTATAGGGCTTTGAAAGATGAAATCGAGCGCAGGGGGCTGGGCATTGATCTGGAAGATTCCCTGCCCGCAGAAAACAGATCTGAAACGCGCGAACTGGTCACAATACGGCGGTTCAGGGATCTTCCTGAAGCGCTCATTGCCAGAGGATTACTTGAATCTGCCGATATTGAATGTTTTTTGACAGATGACAATATGGTAAGGCTGGACTGGTTCATTTCAAATGCCATCGGAAATATGAAGCTTCGGGTTAATAAGGATGATGCTGAGACGGCGTTGGAGATACTAAACCAACCCGTCCTTGATAATGAGGCGGACGAATTATAAGACGGGATCGTCTGGGCCTTTGTACAAACGGCCAAACCC
>JAHFUH010000645.1 GCA_023265215.1 Acidobacteriota bacterium | reverse complement strand
GGCCGGTCGTCATCCAATTGGATCCGGTCGAAGGTTTCCAGCCCAGCATTTGGTTGGTTGTTTTAGCCAGCAATTTTTCTGAGGCTCCGTATGCGGATTCCATTTCCCCTTTTAGCAATTCAGTCCAGTTCATAATCTTCTCCTTTATACTCAAGCAAAATCCTACTGAAATATATTAGCACCTGGCACACATAGGGTATGCGCAAGAATTACTTGGCATTTTGCTGCTGGCCCGCAGGCCCGCTGGCCAGGCGCGAGCGACGAGAACTGGGTCCGAAGGCCCAGCCATGCCGGGCTGCATGTAAGGAGTGAGCAACAACGCCAGCGGGCAACTTTCTTTTTTGCTCCTCGACGATGACACCGCATCGCCTGCGTCGCGGCGCCTTGCATCTGCCCGCCCGGCGCTCGCGCCAAAATGCCAAGTAATTCTTGCGCATGTCCTTAATGTGGATTGATGGGGGAAGGAACCCAAATTGGTTACAAGTTGTGTCGGACGAAATTATATTAGGTTAATAATCCGAATTAGCTATATCGATGGGTCAACGATAGTCGATATGCACCACGTCAACGAAACAGGAAATCTCTTCCGCCAAGGGAAGTCTGGCAAGGTCATTCGCAATTTTGCCGGTGTAAGCAATATGTATTGTGGTTCGATCTCCCTCCAAGGCTTTGTGAGGGATGGGCTGCTTTTCAAGAATTCGAAAGGATGTGAGAACAATGGAAGTTAATCCTGTAAGTCAACAATCCATCGCCACTCAGTCGGCCCAATATGCCCCGGCATCTCCCAAATCCGCCGCTGCGATGGTATCGCAGGAATTGGCACAGAAAACGGACAATGTAGTGCTTTCAGAAAAGGCGAAAGATCTTGCAGCCCAACAGGCCGGCAAGGGCGCGGCTGAAGAGTTGAACGAATCCGCAAGCGCAAAACAGCGCGAAGCACTGAGTCAAGCGGCTAACTAAAAGGCTGGTAGAGCTTGAATCTGTGGCAGGAATGAGGGCCGGCCGACTGCAAGTCCGTTCGGATGCTAGGACCATTTGAAAATCGATTGTGGTCATTCAATCCGTGGAGTTTGCGCCGGCCCTTGCAGCCGCAGGTAACTATCTGCAAGGTCCGTTCTTCCTGCTTTCCGACCACCTGCACCACAAATGAACTATCGCTTGCAAAAATGAATCCACAAGGCTAAATTGAAGGCCGTGAAATGCGCCAGGCGGAAGAAATCCGGTCGAATGGAGAATGGCGACTGTTGCTTATCCGGCGCAGATAGGAATCTGTAATCCGGTAGAATCTGCAAAGCAGTTGTTTATACAGTGAGCGGGAGTAATTCAGTGGTATTCCTACACCTCAAAAAGTAAAAACAATCAAAAGCAATAATACACAGATAAATCCACTGTTTACGCGGGTGCTGCAAGGCACCCGTTTTTTGTTTTTTGTTTAAAATTGCTCTTTTTTATATTTTTTTGTTGTACCAGTGTTGTACGCTGGGTGATGTTCAAAACACCGGAAACACCCGACGTACAACACTGGTACAACAGACATGAAAATATCCCTTAGGTCTCGTACTACAAAAGCCGGAACAACAACCCTGTATCTGGATTTTTTCGATAGCGGAAAGCGTTGGCTGGAATACCTCAGCCTGTATCTGACAGGCGATAAAAATAAGGATAAAGAAACTTGGCGCTTGGCTGAAACGATCCTTTCTCAGCGTCGGCTTGATGCGGCATCCGTTGATAATGATCTCCCGTCGCCTAATCGAAAGAAGCTGGATTTCATTAAATACTGCAAAGAATTGGGAGAAACGAAGCCTTCGGAAAATACGCGGCTTGTCTGGAAAAATACAATTGCTCATCTTGAGACCTTCGCTGGCGATAAGGGATTAACCTTCGCATCGGTGAATGAACGATTCTTTGAAGATTTTCGAGACCACCTTTTATCCAGGGTGAGTCCGAATACCGCTGGGGTATATCTTGCTCGAATTAAGACAGCATGCAGAAAAGCTGTCAACCAACAGATTCTACACCGTTATCCTGGGGCGGAAATCAGCATTAAGAAACAAAAGACTCATCGGGAATATTTGACAATAGATGAACTCCAAATGCTTGAACAGACGCTAAGCGAGAATCAAGCGGTAAGAGATGCTTTCCTTTTTTCCTGTTTCGCCGGATTGCGCTTCAGCGATGTTAAGGCATTGACATGGGGGCATGTGAGGGAAGAGGGAAGTCAGACATTTTTATGTTTTTCTCAGGAAAAGACCGGAGATGCTGAATTGCTTCCACTGTCAGCACAGGCGCTTGAAATTTTAAATGCACAGCGGGATGTAAAACCTTCACCCAAGATCCGACGCGAAATCGGCAAAAATACCATCTTCAAACTTCCGGCGCAGCAAACAGTAGACAAGGCTCTTAAACGCTGGGCGAAGCGGGCAGGGATAAAGAAAATAGTGTCCTTCCATGTGGGGCGTCATACATTTGCAACTCTGGGGCTTGCCTACGGAGTGGACCTCTATGTTATGTCGAAATTGCTAGGACACCGGAGAGTAGAAACCACTGAAATTTACGCTAAAGTGATCGATAAATCTAAGCGAGATGCCGTGAACATGCTGCCGCGACTAAATGGTGGAAAGGGCAAGACTCATGAGTAATCGAATTGAATTGGAAGCCCGAATTGGCGAAATAAAGAGGACAATTTGTGGATTGGAAAGCAAGTATGGTGGGGATCCGATTTTGGATGATCTAGCATTTGCGGAGGCAAAACAATATGAGGAGGAAGTGGCACGCCTAGAAAAGCAGTTAGCAATTCTTGATAAACAAACACATGAGGATGTACACCAATACGAGGAGAAATTAGCATCTCTAGAAAACAAGTTGGCAAATTTGGATAAACAAAAACTTGCGGAGGTTCAACAGTACAAGGAGAAAGTGGTGTTTCTGGAAAATCAGCTGACTGAAGAAGCGGAAATTCCGGAATCCAGTCCGATGCAATGGTCAGGTTCTGACACGGATTTGGTAGATTTATTTTTGATACTGCGGAAAAAGCATTATATCAAGGCACCAAGTGAATACAGCATCTTCCAGCAGCTAGTTCGTCACTTTATTAATAAAGATGGCAAAATTTTGAAATATGACAACCTGAAAAAAGCCGCAAAAGCACGGGAGCTTTCGGGGAAATCTCCATTCGATTGCATCCCTGAAAATGACAAAGCTAAGCATAGCAAAGATAACGGATAGGGGGGGAACTAGGGAACATTTTAGGGAATAACATCTTCTGCCCTTTCTCATGTAAATTGCGCTCCGTTGTTGATTTTTAAAGGGGTGCAATGATGACCAGCAAAGAAATTTCCGAAAAACTTGAACGAATAGAACGCCATCTTGCCGACCTTGGCAATCATACGATG